>CAZZLX010000154.1:0-7645 GCA_964655235.1 uncultured Rhizobium sp. | reverse complement strand
TGCGGCATCGCCAACGTGAACATCGGACCATCGGGCGCCGAGATCGGCGGCGCCTTTGGCGGCGAGAAGGAGACGGGCGGCGGCCGCGAGTCCGGATCGGACGCGTGGAAGGCCTATATGCGGCGTTCGACCAACACCATCAACTATTCGCGCGAGCTGCCGCTGGCCCAGGGGATCAAGTTCGAGATCTGATCGCCGTTCCTAGGCGGGGTTCGGCAGCAGCGCCTGCACCGCCTCGACGAGCTCGCGCGGGCGGAACGGCTTCGGCATGATCTTCGCGGCGCCGAGCTTCTCGGCCATCTCTAGGAAGTCGCGGTTGCCGGTTCGGCCGCCGCCCGACATCGCGATGATCGCGACTCCAGGGGCCATCCGCTTCAGCTTGATGATGGTCTCGATGCCCTCTTGGTTCGGCATGATGATGTCGGTGACCACCACCTCGGGCTGGTTCGCCGAGTAGAGCTCAATGCCGATCTGGCCGTCGCTCGCCTCGTCCACGAGGTGGCCAGCGCGTTCGAGGACCTGCTTCAACGCGTACCGGACGCTCGCGTCGTCATCGATCAGCAGTATGCGCGCCATTGGGGTTCCCCTGTGGATTGATGGGTTGATCGAGGATCGGGATCATGATGTCGAAGCGGGCGCCGCCCTCTCCGTTTATCTCGATCGCGCCACCGACCTGGCCGACTAAGCCGTGAACAACGGCGAGACCAAGCCCTGTCCCCTGCCCGACCGCTTTCGTCGTAAAGAATGGCTCGAAGATTCTAGGCAGAACGTCGCCCGGGATGCCCGGACCGTCGTCGGCAACCGTCAGGCGCACATGGCTGCGGGCGGAATCGAGGGTCAGAATGGACCGTAATAGATCGTCGTCGGCCTCGATCAGGCCGGTTTCGATCGTCAGCGTGCCCGGAAGGTCGCCGATGGCCTGGGCCGCGTTCTGACCGAGATTGACCACGATCTGCTGGATCTCGGTATCGCTCAGAGGAATTGCCGCGCCCGCCTCGAGGCGAAGGACGATGCGTAGGTTCGGTCCCACGAGAGGCTGGATCAGGTCGACAGCAGCACGCACCGCTGGGTCGACCATCGCCGCACCAAGTCCCTGGGGTGTCGTGCGGCTGAAGGTCAGCAGCCGTTGGACGAGCCCTCGGGCATGCTCGGCTGCGCCGATGACCCTTTCTAGGTCGCCGCGCGCCGGACTCCCCTCCGGTAACTCGTCCATCGCCAACTCGGTCAGCGTCATGATCGGCAGAAGCATGTTGTTGAGGTCGTGGGCGAGGCCGCCGGCAAGCCGCGAGATCGCCTCCAGCTGCTCGGCCCTCAACATGGTTCCGCGAAGCTGCTCGCGGCGCTCCTCGGCCTGGCGCTGCTCGCTGACATCCGCCACCGCGATGATGTGCCCGCCGCCCTGCATCTCGCGGACGCGCCAGAAGATGCGGCGGCCGTCGGGCGTGGTGCGCTCGTCGTACCAGTGCGGATGGGACTTGATCTCCTCGATGAGTCGGGCGGCAGTCGCGGCGGCAAGCTCCCCGCCGTAGTCGCCGCGCAGGCTTAGCCACTCGAAGACCGCCGACAGTCGCGCCCCGACGCCGACGACACCGTCCGGCATGTCGAGGAGGGTCGAGAAGTTGTCGTTGATCGCGACGATGCGCCAGTCCTTGTCGACGACGAGGATGCCGTCGCTGATGTGCTCGAGCGTCGTCTGCAGGAGCGCGCGCTGCTCGGTCTGGATGCGTTCGCGCCGCTTGAGGTCGGTCACATCGCCGATGACCGTTACCATGCCCCCGCCTTTCAGGCGGCGCTCACGGATCAGCGCAATCCGACCGCTCGCGTAGGCGACCTCACGGGACAAGGTCGCCTTTTGATGCATATCGACGCGTGCCTTGACGAACTCCTCGACCGACGTCTCCGGCAACGAGATGGCGCCGGCATGCAGGGCGTTGCGAACCGTCTCCTCGAATGTCAGCCCAACGACCTTCTCTCCCCGGTCCAGCCCGGCGATGGTGAGGTACTGCTCGTTGTGGACCACGAGGCGATCGTCGGCATCCCAGATCGCGATCCCGCTGGGCATCTGGTCGACGGCGGCCTTCAACCGTCGCTCGGCCAGCTTCCGTCGTTTCTCGACCGCGACGATTGGGGTGATGTCGGAAGCAGTGCCGACATAGCCCAGGAACTCACCGTCCTTGCCGAACCGCGGATTCCCGCTGACCTTTAGGTAACAGACCGGCCCCAGGCTGTTCGAGCCGTACACGAAGTCGCGGAACGGCCGGCGGTGTTCGAGGTCGTCCAAGTGACGCGCGAGTGCTTCTGGATCGGTCAGCTCGCGGTCGATCAGCTCGATCCGGCGTCGCCCGTAAGTCCGCTCGGGATCGAGCTGCACCGCACCCCGCCGATCCTCCGACACGTAGGTGTAGCGGAGCTCGCAGTCAGTCTCCCAGTACCAGTCGGACGAGAGCTCCGCGATCTCGCGCAGCCGCGCCTCTGCGGCGTCTCGGGCGCTTTCGGCCTCGTGCTCGCGCGTGAGGTCGATCGCGACGCCGAGATAGCCGTGAAAGCCGCCATCTGCACCGAATAGCGGCTTGCCGCTGAAGCGAAGGTGGCGAACGCGGCCATCGATTGCGATCTCGAGGGGCGCGTCACGAAAGGGGCGACGTCGCGAAATCAGTTCGGCGACCTCGGCGAGCTTCTCCGCGCAAGACTGCCCAACCAAGCGGGGCTGGACCCTGCGCCAGAGCGGATCGCTCGACGCGGTGAGCTCGACGAATACGAGTTCCTCGTCCGTCGTCCAAACCCAGTCCGAGCTTAATTCCGCGAGATAGGCCTGCCGGCGTTCCGCCTCCTTCAGCCGCTGCTCGGCCGCTTCGAGCCGCGTCGAATCTGTCTGAACGACGAGAATGTGATCGGACTGGCCGAGCGTGCGCGCCGTCAGCCGGTAGGTCTTGAGGCGACCGGCGGTGCGGACGGCGTAGTCGATCGCCGTGGATCTCGCCGGCATTCCACGAATCTGGAGGACGGCCTCCAGATCGGCCGCGATGGATCCGGTCGCCCCGGAGTGCTGGCAAAGCTCGGCCCAAGTACGGCCTTCGACGAAGAGGAGGCCCGGCGTGCGGTCTTCAGACACCGCAAGAGCCGCCGCATTGACCGCGACCACACGACCGTCCGGACCGATGAACGCTGCCGGCGTCTCGATCGCCTCGAGGACATCCAGCGCGCTGGGCTCCAGGATCGGCGCGGCGCGAAGGGCGGTGGGAAACGACATGCCCCACCCTCTCCGATCGCCGTAATGGGCTAATGTCCCCCCTGTAATAACTTGTAACTTCGGGTATCTTTCCGTTTGAATTCAACGTGTCCAAGAGCACCCGAGGCCGGACCCCGATCATGACCGCGCTCGACGGCAAGCGTCCGAAGATCCTTCTGGTCGAAGACGATCCCGACCTCTCGTCGACGATCAGCGATTACCTGTCCGATGAAGGCATGGAGGTCGAGCGCGCGCCCGACGGCGCCTCGGCCCGACGGCGATTGGCGCGCGGCGGCTTCGATCTCGTAGTGGTCGATCTCGGCCTTCCGGACGAGAGCGGTCTCGACCTGACCCGTCATGTGCGGTCCACAACTCAAGCCGGCATCGTGATCCTGACAGGGCGCGGCGATCCCGTCGACCGCGTGGTCGGGCTGGAGGTCGGCGCCGACGACTACCTCGGCAAGCCGGTGCATCTGCGTGAGCTGCTGGCACGGATCCGGAGCGTCCTCCGCCGCACGACCACCTCTGCCGGCGCGCCGCCCGCCGCCGGCGACACGATCCTCGCCTTCGCCGAATGGACCCTCGATTGCGGCCGCCGGAAATTGATGAAGACCGACGGCGTCGACATCACGCTGTCCGCCGCCGAGTTCGAGCTCCTGCGCGTGCTGGCGCTGCATGCCCAGCGCGTGCTCTCGCGCGATCAGCTCCTCGACATGACGCGTCACCGCTCGGCCGGCCCGTTCGACCGCAGCATCGACGTGATGGTCGGCAAGCTCCGGCGCAAGATCGAGGAGAACCCTCGGGAGCCGACGCTGATCAAGACCGTGCACGGCGCGGGATACGTGCTCGCCGCGCCCGTGGTGACGCGCCGCTAGGACGCCGGCTCGAGGATCTCGCGCAACTTCTCGGCCAGCTCGCGCTGGGTGAACGGCTTCGGCAGGATGGGCGGATGCTCATCGCTCTCGCCGCGATCCATCAGCTTCCCCGTCGTCAGCAGGATCGGCAATGAGGGCCGGAGGCTCCTGACCTCGCGCGCGAGCGTGAGGCCGTCGTGGCCGGCACCAAGGTCGATGTCGCTGAACATCAGATCGAACGACTGGTCGGCGAGAAGAAGACGAAGCGCGCCTTCGGCCGAGCTGGCGCCGATCGCCTCGCAGCCAAGTCGTTCCAGCTGCTGGGTCATCACCGAGAGGACGGGCGGATCGTCGTCGACCACCCGCACGCGCGGGCGGCCGGCAAGCGGCTCGGGCCGGGCGAGGTAGTCGCGCGGTACCGCCGCCTGCTGACCTGCCGGCATCTGGTCGACCAGCGGCACGATCAGCGTCACCGTGGCGCCACGATCGGGCGCGGTGTCGATGCGCAGCTCGCCCTTCGCCTGCTTGACCACGCCGTAGGCGAGACTGAGGCCGAGCCCGGTCGAATGCTTTTCGCCCTTGGTGGTGAAGAACGGCTCGACCGCCCGCATTGCCACCTCCGGCGTCATGCCCATCCCGGTGTCTGCGATATCGACGGCGATGTAGCGGCCGGTCGCCAGCTCTCCGTCTTCGAGTCGCCCCGGCGCGTCGACGATCAGGTTCCTGGTCGTGATCGTCAGGCGGCCGCTTTCGCCCATCGCGTCGCGGGCATTGAGCGCTACGTTGATCACGGCGTTCTCGAACTGGGTGACGTCGATCATGACCTCGTCGCGTTCGGCGGAGAGATCGAAGACCAATGGGATCTTGCCGCCGAGGTTGCGGCGGAGCAGCTCGCCCAGCTCCTGCAGCTTCTGGTGCACCGCGACCTTCTCGGGACTGACCGAGCGCCGCCGAGCGAACCCGAGAAGATTCTGGGTGAGCGCCGTACCGCGCTCGGCGGCGCTCAAGATCGTCCGCGCAAGCCTGAGCAGCCGGTCCGGCTTGATTTCGCCACCCTTGTTCGCCAGGTCCTCCAGCATCTCCGCGTTGCCGAGCACGACCATCAGCAGGTTGTTGAAGTCATGCGCGATGCCGCCGGTGAGCTGGCCCAGAGCCTCCAGGCGTCTCGACTGCTCGAGCCTGGCCTCGATCTCGCGTTTCTCCGTGATGTCGGCAAGGGTCCCGACGAAGCCGGCCACGTTGCCGGCGCTGTCGCGTTCGGGGGCCGCGGCATCGAGCACCCAGCGGACGCTGCCGTCGGGACGACGGACCCGATATTCCTCGCGGAAGTCCCTGCCCGCCTTCAGCGCTTCTTCGCGCGACGCGGCCACACGTTCGGCATCGTCGGCATGGACCGCGGCGCGCCATGCCTCCGGCGTCAGCGGAAGCCCCGCCGACGCCGTCGTCTGGCGCCATATCTCGTTGGCGAAGACGACGGTTCCCGAGGCATCCATTCGGTAGATCCCGGTCGGCGCCGTCTCGGCAAGCGTTCGGAAGCGGGCTTCCGAAAGGCGCAGGCTCTCCACCGCCTCGACTTCCTCGGTAAGGTCCCTGCCGATGCCGCAATAGCCTTCGAAGGCCCCCTCCGCGTCGTAGATCGGCAGACCGCTGATCGACATCGTGCGCAGCCGCCCGTCCAGCTCGCGGACGCGGAAGCGGAAGTCGCGGAACGGCTCGCGCCGATGGAGCCGGGCTTGATGGGCGGGCCAGAGCGGTGCGTTCACCTCGGGCGCGCTGTCGAGCTCCCAGCGGGTCTTGCCGATCACGTCCCGCGGGTCATGGAGCCCGGGACCGGGCGTGGTGAAGGTGAAGCGGAAACTCGCGTCGAGTTCCCAGAACCAGTCGGCTGAAGACTCGGCATAGGCCTTGATCCGCCGATTGATCGCCTCGAGCTCGTGCTCGCGCCCGAGGAGATCGGTCACGTCGGCGATGGCGACGACGGTGCCGCCGTCGGAGGTCGCCGAGTACGAGACGCGCAGCCAACGCTGGCCGTAGCGCTCGATCACGTTCCGCTCGCGCGCGCGGAAGCAGCGGATGATCCCGTCGGCGCGCTCGCCCACGCCGGCGTCGCTCGCCCCCTCATCGATGCGTTCGACCAGCGCTCGGACCAGATCCTCCAGACGAGCACCTGGCACCATCAGGTGGCGGATCGGATGGAACAGCTCGTACGAGCGCTCGTTGCAGAAGACCAGGCGCTCGCCGGCGTCGTAGAGCACCACGGCCTCGGAGAGGCTTCGTATCGCGTCGTCGAGAATGCGGCGGGCCTCCTCGGCCTCCGCCTTCTGGTGCACGACAGTCTCGACCATCGCATCGAAAGCGCGCTCGACAATGCCGATCTCGCCCGGCGAGTAGTGCGGCCCGACCTGGACCAGCGTCGCACCACCGGTCATCCGGCGGGCGGCCGCGGCCAGGCGTTCGACCGGCTGGGCGAGCCTGGCGGCGAACACGATCCAGCCGGTCGCGACCGCTGCGGCGAGAAGCGCGAGAAGCCCGGCGAGGCCTATCACCTGCTGCACCGACCATGGCCAGCCGAGGAAGCTTTCGCCCGAGACGAGGGAGAGGAGAAGGACGCCGGCAACGCCGAAGGAGCCGACAATGAAGGCCGCGACCAGCCGACCATGCAGCGCCCCAGCCTGTCGACCAGGGCGCCTAGGCGGCATGGAGCTCAGCGCTTGGCGTAGAGATCTTCCATGCTGAAGCGAAGCGCATCCTTGGGATTCGCCTCGGCCGTGCCGATCGCGGGGACGTCGATGAAGCCGAATCCGGCGCCGACTGCGGCGAGCGCCAGACTAGCGGTCCGGATTCCATGCAGATATGTAAGCAGGTGCGCCTTCTCGGCCGCAATCACGAACTTTTCGATGTCGCCGAGCGCGTTCTCCTCGCGGCCCGCCGGGGCCTCGGAGGACAGCGCATGCAGGCCGACGTGAGCGAAGCGGCTGAACGACTGGCCCGCGCCGACGGGCATTCGAAGCGTCACCGCCCGCGACAGAGGTTTCAGGCTGGGCAGGATCTCGATCAACCGGCTCTGGGGGAAGCCGTCGCTGCCGCCGACGAGGTCGAAGATCGCCAGCCGTTGCAGGCTGAGGGGCAGCTCGCGCCAGAGCTTCAGGTACTCGGTGCGGAAGGCGCCGGAGCTGACGGTGTCGACATGCACGGGGACGGTGTAAAGCAGCCGGCGGTCTTCCGACCCCATGCGGGTCAGCTCGTCGATCACCCGCTTGAGCAGCTTCAGGTCGTAGTCGAGGCGGGTATGGCGGTCGTTCAACCCTTCGATGGAGGCCTCGCCCGAGACGATCCGACCGCCTGGCGTCCGCATCACCGGCACGCATAGGAAGTTGAACACGGCCTGGCGCTTCACGTCCCAGATCGGTCTGAACAGGAACTTGACCTGCTCGAGCGCGCTGAGGGCCCCGAGGTACCTGTAGGGCGTCGCCGAGGGCGCCTTGGCAACCTCTCCGACGATCGCCTCATGGAGATCGCCTTCTTGATCGATGATCGACAGGAGCGCCTTCGAGTCGACGAC
>CAZZLX010000153.1:0-7670 GCA_964655235.1 uncultured Rhizobium sp. | reverse complement strand
TGCGGCTTCATCATGGTCCGCAAGAAGGGCAAGCTTCCCGGCAAGACCCGCAGCTTCCACTATCAGCTCGAATACGGCACCGACACGGTCGAGGTTCAGGCCGACGCGGTCAGCCCCGGCCAGCGCGTCGTCGTCCTCGACGACCTGCTGGCGACCGGCGGCACGCTGGGCGCCGCGATCGGGCTGATCCGCGACATGGGCGGCGTCGTTCCGGCCGCGGCCTGCATCGTCGAGCTCACCTTCCTCAACGGCAGGAAGCGCCTCGATGTGCCGTTCTCCTCGCTCGTCGCCTTCGACAGCTGACCACTCGGAACATTTGATTGGCCGGGCGATGGAGCGATAACCTTCGTCGGAACCCCGCGACGGTGACCCACCCGCGCCGCGCGGTCATCACCCGACCATGATCCCCCATGGAGGCACTATGACCCGCTCGTTGATCGTCGCAGCAGCCCTCGCTGCCTTCGTCGCCGCCTCGCCCGCGTCCGCACAGGACAAGGTCACCAAGGCCACCAACTGGAAGGCCCAGGCCGAGCACGGCGGCTACTACCAGGCCGTCGCCAACGGCACCTACGCCAAGTACGGCCTCGACGTTACCATCCGCCAGGGCGGACCGAACATCGACAACAACCTCCTGATGCTCGCCGGCCGCGTCGACTTCAACATGGGCGGCAACTCAGACAGCGTCTTCGCCTTCGTCGAGAAGAACATCCCGTTCCGCGCGGTCGCCGCGATCTTCCAAAAGGATCCGCAGATCCTGATGTCGCATCCGGGTGTCGGCAACGACACCCTGGCGGCGCTCAAGGGCAAGAAGGTGCTGATCTCGAAGGCGGGCCTCGTCAGCTTCTATCCGTATCTGAAGAAGCTGTTCGGCTACACCGACGACATGGTGGTGCCCTACACCTTCAACATGGCGCCGTTCCTCGCCGACAAGCAGATGAGCCAGCAGGGCTACGCCACCTCCGAGCCCTTCGCCGCGATCAAGGCCGGCGTGACCCCGGTCGTGCATCTGCTCGCCGACAACGGCTACCGCACCTACTCGACCACGATCGAGGTCAGCCAGAAGCTGATCGACGAGAAGCCGGACCTCGTCCAGCGCTTCGTCGACGCCTCGATCCTCGGGTGGAAGGACTATCTCTACGGCAATCCGGCGCCAGGCAATGCCCTCATCAAGAAGGACAACCCGGACATGACCGACGAGCAGATCGCCTTCTCGATCGAGGCGATGAAGAAGTACGGCATCGTCGATTCCGGCGACGCGAAGGAATTCGGCATCGGCGCGATGACCGACAAGCGCTGGAAGGAGCAGTTCGACGACGCGGCCGCGCTCGGCGTCTATCCGGCGAACATGGACTTCACCAAGGCCTACACGACCAAGTTCGTGAACAAGAAGGTCGGCATGTAGTCGCCCCACGGCGATTCCCCCTCGTCCAAGATGGATCCGCTCGTCCGCCTGACGGGCGTCGCCAAGCGCTTTCCCAACGGGACGCTGGCGCTCGACCGCGCCGATCTCGCCATCGAGCAGGGAAGCTTCGTCTCGCTGCTGGGGCCGTCGGGCTGCGGCAAGTCGACGATCCTCCGCATGATCGCGGGCCTGGTGCAGCCGACCTCGGGGCGCATCGACTGGCCGGGATTGCCGGAGGCTGCGCGCACCGGCGCGCATCCCGAGCTGGGCTTCGTCTTCCAGGAGCCGACGCTGAGGCCGTGGGCCAGCGTCGCCGACAACATCCGCCTGCCGCTCAAGGTCGCGGGCCTGGCCAGGGCCGAGGCGGACGCGCGCATTGCCGAGGCCATCGGCATGGTCGGCCTCGACGGCTTCGCGCAGGCCTTTCCGCGCGAGCTTTCCGGCGGCATGACGATGCGCGTCTCGATCGCGCGCGCGCTGGTGACGCGGCCCAAGCTGCTGCTGATGGACGAGCCCTTCGCCGCGCTCGACGAGATCACGCGCTTCAAGCTCAACAACGACCTGCTCCAGCTCTGGCAGCGCTTCGGCTGGACGGTGATCTTCGTGACCCACAGCGTCTTCGAATCCGTCTACCTCTCGAACCGAATCCTGGTGATGTCGGCGAGACCGGGGCGCATCGTCGAGGACGTGGCGATTCCCGCGCCCTACCCGCGCGACGACCGCTTCCGCGTCTCCGACGAATACGGGGAACTCTGCCGCGAGGTCTCGCGCAGCCTGCACCAGGCGATCGCCGCATGAGCGACACGCCTCGGCCGCGGTCGCGCCGCGACTCCTACTGGCTCAAGCTCGGCGCGCCGCTCGCGATCGGCGTCCTGGTCCTGATCGGCTGGGAAGCGATGGTGAGGGCCAACGAGATTCCGTGGTACATCCTTCCCGGGCCCGTCTCGATCGGCCAGACCCTGCTGCGCGACTGGCACATGCTGTGGCCGTCGCTGGTGAACACGCTTCAAGTGACGGCGCTCGCCCTCGCCGTCGCCGTGGTCGGCGGGTTCTCGCTCGCGGTCCTGTTCGCGTCCGCCCGCTGGATCGAGCTCAGTCTCTTCCCCTACGCGGTGATCCTGCAGGTGACGCCGATCGTCGCCATCGCGCCGCTCATCATCGTCTATGTCGACAACCTGACGGTCGCGCTGCTGATCTGCGCCTGGATCGTCGCCTTCATCCCGATCCTTTCGAACACGACCATCGGCCTCAACTCGGCCGACCACAACCTGCTCGACCTGATGCGGCTCTACGGCGCCAGGCGCTGGCAGGTGCTGTGGTTCATCCGCATCCCCGGCGCGCTGCCTTTCTTCCTGGGCGGCCTTCGCATCTCGGGCGGGCTCGCGCTCATCGGCGCGATCGTCGCCGAGTTCGTCGCCGGCGGCGCGGGCTCCGGCTCCGGCCTCGCCTTCCGCATCCTGGAGGCGAGCTACCGCCTCGAGATCCCGCGCATGTACGCAGCGTTGTTCCTGATTTCCGCCGCCGGCATCCTGATCTTCCTGTTCTTCACCGGCCTCTCGCACCTGCTGCTCCGCCGCTGGCACGAAAGCGCGATCAAGCGCGAAGGCTGACGATGCGGATCCGCCACCGGGCGACGACGGTTCTCGGCATCGGGCTCGTCTTCGCCTGGGGCACCACCTACTACCTGCTCTCCATCCTGGCGAAGCCGATCGCCGCCGATACCGGCTGGCCGCTGCCCTGGATCATCAGCGGGCTGACCTTGGCGTCGCTTGTCACGGCGCTCGTCTCGGTCGCCGTCGGGCGCGCCATCGAGCGGCGCGGCGGCCGACCCGTGTTCGCTCTCGGCACGATCCTGCACGCGCTCGGGCTCGGCCTCCTCGCTGTGGCCCCGGATCTCACCGTTTATTTCGCCGCCTGGGCCGTGCTCGGCGTCGCGATGGCGGCGACGCTGTACGACGCTGCGTTCTCGACCCTGGGCCGCCTGCTCGGCGAGACGGCTCGCTCGGCGATCGCCACGGTGACGCTCTGGGGTGGCTTCGCCAGCACGATCTGCTGGCCGATCTCCGCGGCCCTGGTCGAGGCCGTGGGCTGGCGCGGCACCTGTGCCGCCTATGCCGCGCTCCTGATTGTCGTCGTGCTGCCGCTGCACGTCTTCGGGCTGCCGAGGGAGAGGGAGCGGGAAGTCGACGCGCCGAAGAGGACCGACGACGACGCGCGCGTACCGCGGCGGCCGCTGGTCGTCTTGCTGCTGGCGGCGATCGTGACCGCGGGCAGCGCGATCAGCACCGCTTGGGCCGTGCACATCATCGCGATCCTGGAGGCGGGCGGCATCGGGCTCGCCGCCGCCGTGGCGCTGGGCGCCTTGATCGGCCCGGCCCAGGTCGCGGGGCGCATCGTCGAGATGGCGATCGGCGCGCGTCTGCATCCGATCTGGACGCTCGCCGCATCGGTCGTGCTGGTCGGCGCCGGGCAGGTGCTCCTCTTGGTCGACGTCCCGATAGCGGCGCTGGCGCTGATCGCTTTCGGCGCCGGCAACGGCATCTTCTTCATCGCGCGAGGCACCGTGCCGTTGGCGCTATTCGGTCCCGAGGGATACGCGGTGCTGATGGGACGCCTCGCCGCGCCGGCGATGTTCGCCCAGGCGCTGGCGCCGCCGGCCGCAGCGATGCTGTTCGAGGCCGCCGGCGCCAGGGGCACGATGACGGCCCTCGCGGCGCTGGCTCTGGTCAACCTTGGGGCGGTTGCGATTCTCGTGGCTCTGAGCCGGCGAGCCACCGGCAGATAGCGAGCGCTGCGAGTGCGCCCGCGATCTGTGCTGCGATGAATGCCGGGACATCGGATGGCCGGATGCCGGCGAAGCTGTCGGAGAGGCTCCGTGCGATCGTCACTGCCGGATTGGCGAACGAGGTCGAGGCTGTGAACCAGTAGGCCGCGGTGATGTAGAACGCCACCGCCGTCGGCACCGCCTCGCTGCGCGCACGAAGCGTCAGCAGGATCGTGACGACGAGGCCGAAGGTGGCGACCGCCTCGGCGAACCATTGCGCGGGGCCGCTGCGGATCTTGACGCCGAGTTCGAGCAGGGGCCGATCGAACATGAGATGCGCGATCATCACGCCGGCGATGGCGCCTGCCGTCTGCGCCAGGGCGTAGACCAGGGCCTCGCGACCGCCGAGCTCGCGTCGCAGCAGGAAGACCAGCGTCACCGCCGGATTGAAGTGCGCGCCGGAGACCGGTCCGAGCTGCGTGATCAGCACGTAGAGGATGGCGCCGGTCGCGATCGTATTGCCGAGCAGCGCGAGCGCGACATTCCCGCCCGACAGCGTCTCCGCCATGATGCCGGAGCCGATGACCGTCGCCAGCAGGAATGCGCTCCCAAGCGCCTCCGCCGCCGCACGGCGCGCGAGATCAGGCATCGGCGGGCTGGGACGTGCCGATCATGTCGAGTTCGCGCTTGAGCCGCAGACGGTCGAGCTTCGAGATCGGCAGGCTCGTGAACAGGCGAAGCCGCGACTGCATCGCGATCAGCGTGTCGCGGAAGGCCTTGCGCCGGACTTCGATCGGCCCTTCGACCCCGGCCGGATCGGGCAGGCCCCAATGTGCGGTCATCGGATGCCCCGGCCACACCGGGCAGGTCTCGGCGGCGGCGTTGTCGCAGACGGTGAAGATGAAATCCATCTTCGGCGCGCCCGGCCGCTCGAACTCGTCCCAGCTCTTGCTGCGAAGGCCTTGGGTCGGGAAGCCCTGCGCGGCGAGCAGCTCCAGCGCGAGCGGATGAACCTCGCCCTTCGGCTGGCTGCCGGCGCTGTGCCCGACGAAGCGGCCTTCGCCCATGCGATTGAGCGCGCTCTCCGCGAGGATCGAGCGCGCGGAGTTGCCCGTGCAGAGAAAAAGGACGTTGAACGGCGCGCTCATGCGGTGACCTTCTTCCGGGTGGAACGGGGCTTGGGGAAACCGCAGGCCTCGGGGTCGCCGGCACAGCAGCTGTCGGTGAGCGCGGAGATCAGCGCCTGCATCGCCGGAAAATGCGCCGCATAGAGAATGGAACGGCCTGCCCGGCGAGAGCCCACGAGCCCGGCCCTTTCCAGCTGCGCGATGTGAAAGGACAGCGTCGGCGCCGGAAGCCCGAGCCGGTCAGCGATGGCGCCCGCCGCCATGCCGTCGGGCCCGGCCTCGACCACGACACGGAAGATCGCGAGGCGCGTCTCCTGCGCGAGCGACGACAGCGCCGCGACGATTTCCCGTGATTTCATATTTTTGGAAATATCGAAATATGGATCCACGGTCAAGCGCCGTCGTCAGGCATAGGCGCGGGAGAGCGGATCGAGCGGGACCATCGGCGGCTTGTCGGTCGGGACGCCCCCTCGCTTCGTGCCGCGCTCGATGTTGATCCACTTTTCCGCATGCGAAGGCGGCAGCGCGCGGCCGTCGGGCAGCGACATCCAGATCCGCATCAGGTGGCGCCGCCTCGCCGGGTCGGTTCCGTCGACATAGGCGGTGCGCGAGTGGAAGACGACGTGGTTCTGCAGGAACTGGATGTCGCCCGGCTCGAAGTGCAGCCTGAGGCACATCTCATCGCAAAGCCGATAGAACAGGTCGAGCGCCGCGCGCTGCGCGTTGGACATGCGTGGCGCGTCGGGAAAGCGCGACAGCGACTCGATGTATTGAAGCACCGGCGCATAGCCGTTGAGCCCGCCGCGATGCCACGTGAACAGCGGCATGCCGAACCACGGGAGCTTGCCCGGCGGCACCTCGCCGCGGCGGTCCATATGGATCGGCTTGTAGAGCTCGGCGAGCAGCTCGGGGCTTCGCCGCATCATCTCGTCGTGCACGGCGACGCCGCTGACGATCATGCTTTCGCCGCCGCTCTTCGCCCGGTCGATGCAGAGCAGCGCCACCACGTCGCAGGAGTCGGCGTGGAAGCAGAGCTCGGCATTGGTCTGCGTGATCCGCTTGTTGGCATCCGCGACCGAGTCGCCGACGTCGATGACGTGCCCGATCAGGTGCCCGTTGCGGTTCTGCGTCACCGGGTCACCGATGTGGCGGCAGAGCCCCCAGTAGAGGCGGATCAAGGTCTCGCGGTCGTAGCGTCCGACCGGAATCCCCTTGATGTAGCCGAAGCCGAGGCCCGATCGGATCTGCGCTCTCAGCGCGCCCAGGCGCGTCGTCATCCGGTCGAGGCGGAAGTCGTCGCGCTCGATCTCCGCGATCGCGACGCCGCGCGTCGCCTCGACCGCCGCCTCGATCTCGGCGATGTCGCCGTGACCGAGACGAAGGATCCAGTCATCGCGCTGCATCGCCTCCGCCGGGGTCCAGGCGAAGCTCCCGCCGACCGGCCCGCTCGGCATCGCCACGTTTTCGGCCATTCCTGCCTCCTCCACTTTATTGGAATAACTTCTCACATTGATACATTCAAATCGATCGATATATTTTGAGCCATGGACATCGCAGCTCAGCTCAAGGCCCTCGCCGACCCGGCGCGGCTTCGCATCGTCGAGTTCCTGCGTCGCCCCGATGCCGGGTGCTGCGTGCTGCCGGATCGGGTCTGCGCCTGCGACATCGAGCGGCTGGTCGGGCTCTCGCAGCCCGCGATCAGCCATCACATGAAGATCCTGACCCAGGCGGGCCTGGTCAGCGGCGAGAAGCAGGGCCGCTGGATGTACTACCGCCTCGAGCCCTCGGCCTTCGCCGAGGTCGTTGCCTTCCTCAACCCCCTCGCGACCCCGCCGGCCGTCACCCCGCCGCGCGCTCGCGCCGCCTGACGGAGATCCTCGATGACTGCCCTCCCCGTTGCCGTGATCGGCGCCGGTCCAGTCGGCCTCGCCGCCGCCGTGCATCTGAAGGAGCGCGGGCTCACGCCGCTCGTGCTCGAAGCCGGCCCGAGCGTCGGCCACACCGTCCGCCAATGGGCGCATGTGTCGATGTTCTCGCCCTGGGCCTTCACCATCGACAAGGCTGCGCGCCGCCTGCTTGAAGCTTCCGCCTGGACCGCTCCCGACGGCGACGACGTGCCGACCGGCGGCGAGCTGGTCGCGCGCTACCTCGAGCCGGTGGCGAAGCTGCCCGCGATCGCGCCGCATCTCCGCTTCGGTGCCCGCGTCGTCGCCGTCGGCCGCGAAGGCTACGACAAGGTGAAGACGGAAGGCCGCGACACGCGCCCCTTCGTCGTCGAGATCGAATCCGCCGACGGCACGCGCTCCTCGATCCGGGCATCCGCGGTGATCGACGCGTCGGGCACCTGGAACACGCCGAACCCGATCGGCTCCGGCGG
>CAZZLX010000152.1:0-7674 GCA_964655235.1 uncultured Rhizobium sp. | reverse complement strand
CGACGAGTGCATCGACTGCGGCGTCTGCGAGCCGGAATGCCCGGCCGAGGCGATCGTCCCCGACACAACGTCGGGGGCGGAGAAGTGGGTCGAGATGAACCGGCAATATTCAGAGCATTGGCCGAATATTACCCGGAAGGGCCAAGCCCCCGCGGACGCCGATTCGTTCAAGGGCGTCGGCGGCAAGTTCGAAAAGTTCTTCAGCCCCAATCCCGCCAAGCGTTGACGCGGCTCAGGGCCGAACCCATCTAACGTCAAAGCCCGTGAGTTCCCCCTCAATCTAGGGGGCGCTGAAAGCAGCGCCCGCGAGATGTTGAGTAGAGGCGGGAACAAATGTTGGTAAATCACGGGTTTGAGAGGCGCGAGTTCTCGTTGTGATGCGACGTTTCGGCGCTCGCATCTGGAAATTCGCGGAAAATTGTGCTATACATATTTTCTAGGTGAATACGAAAGGGGCCGCGGACTAGGCCATAGATTCGGCACAGGCTCCTTTTCCGCAATTTACTGCTGCTTGGGGGGATCGGTGGGAGCTTCGGCTGCCGCCGGCGGGGTACTTGACCGCGTTTCGACGCGTGCGAGCGAGAGGGTTGGAGCAAGATGACCGCGAAAAAGACCAAGGCTAAAGCGCCTGTCGCGGCGAAGAGGGCGAAGGTCGCCCCCGCTGCCAAGTCGAAGAAGACGGCCAAGCCGGTCAAGGCGGCTGCGAAGCCGGCCGTCAAGAAGTCGCAAGGAAAGTCGGTACCGGTGAAGAAGAAGACTGAGGTCCAGGCCAAGAAGCCGGTAGCCGCGAAGGCCCAGGCGAAGAAAACTCCGGTCGCACGCAAGGTCGAAGCGAAGAAGATCCCGGAAAAGAAGGTCGTCGCGCCGAAGAAGGCGGAGGCCGTCAAGCAGCCGCTGCCCGAGAAGGTGAACGGCCAGGCGAAGAAGCCGGAGGCTCCCAAGGCCGCGGCTCCGAAGATCGCCGCCGGCAAGGCGCCGACCCCACCCAAGAAGCCCGAGACCAACGGCGCCAATGGCGCCAAGCCCGTGTCTTCCCGCCCGGTGACGATGGCCTCGACCCCGGTTCGTCCGCCGGTCGTGGCGGTTCCGGGCCAGCCCGCGATCGTGGTCAAGCCGGCGCCGGCGGCGCCGCCGCTGACCGGCGCGCCGCGTCCGTCCGCGGCCGGCGAGTCGGCCAAGCTGGCGACCCTGATCCGCGCGTCCGGCTTCGCCACCGGCGACCACGTGGTCTATCCGACCCATGGCGTCGGCCGCATCGTCGAGACCGAGACCCAGACCATCGCCGGCCAGGACCTGCACCTGTTCGTCATCACCTTCGAGAAGGACCGGATGACGCTGCGTCTGCCGATCGCCAAGGTTAAGAACTCCGGTCTCCGCAAGCTCGCGACCCGCAAGGAGATGCTGGCGGCGCTGACCCGGCTCAAGGGCCGCTCGCGCGCGCGCCGCACGATGTGGAGCCGCCGCGCCCAGGAGTACGAGGCGAAGATCAACTCCGGCGATCCGAACTCGATCGCCGAAGTGGTCCGCGACCTCTACCGCAACGCCGGCCAGCCGGATCAGTCCTATTCCGAGCGCCAGATCTACCAGGCGGCACTCGACCGGCTCGCCCGCGAGTTCGCGGTGATCGAGAAGATCGACGAGCAGACCGCCGCGCAGCGCCTGGAGCAGATGCTCCGCGCGGCTTAAGAGGTATCCTTCTCGGCGGATGGCCGATCGGGACAAGTTCGCAGAGCTGAAAACGGGCGACCGCCTTTGGGCGGTCGCCTCGATTCATGGCGAGGCAGAGCGCCTCGCTGCCCTCCACGATGCGCTTGCCGGGAGGCTTGGCGACAACGACCGCCTGATCTACCTCGGCAACTACGTCGGCCACGGCGCCAAGGCGGCCGAAACGGTCGACGAGCTGCTGCGGTTCCGCCTCTGGTTCCTGGCGCGTCCCCGCGCCTTCGTCAGCGACCTGGCCTATCTCCGCGGCGCGCAGGAAGAGATGTGGCACAAGCTGCTGCAGCTCCAGTTCGCCACCGACCCGCGCGGCGTGCTCGCCTGGATGCTCGATCACGGGGTCGGCGCGACGCTTTCCGCCTACGGCACCACCGCCGACCAGGGGAAGATCGCCGCCCGCGACGGCGCGCTTTCGATCGGCAAGTGGACCACGCGCCTGCGCGAGGCGATCCGCGCGCGACCGGGTCACGACCCCTTCTTCTCCGGACTGAGGCGCGCGGCGATCAGCGAGCGGATCCTCTTCTGCCATGCCGGCATCGATCCTTCGCGTCCACTCAACGCGCAGACCGACAGCTTCTGGTGGGGGAGTCCAGGCTTCGCTCAGATGGACCGGGCCTATGGCGACTTCGCGACCGTGGTCCGCGGATATGACCGCCAGCACCCAGGCCTGATTGTGACACCGTTCACGGTCACGGTCGACGGCGGCTCCGGCTTCGGTGGCCCGCTGATGGCCTGCGCCTTCGACGCTTCCGGCCAGATCGTCGATCAGCTCTCGGTCTGAGCGGTCTTCGCCGCGCTTTCGCGGTTGCTGAAGCTCGCGTTGCCGAGGCCCGTCCCCATGGTCAGGACGCCCCAGTGCCTGATGTCGCGCATCTGGGGAACCTCGCTCAGGCCCTGGACCACCGCGGTGTCGCGGTCCCCAACCGTCGGGATCCGTTCCTTGAGCACGACCGGCAGATTGAAGCGGCTGCTCGACCAGTTGCCGGGAAGGTTCTGAGCTCCGCGCGCGATCGTGCCCTTCTCCTCGATCAGCCCGGGACAGCCGATACCGATGAACGGCGCGAGCTTGAGGCCTTCCTTCTCTGCCTTCTTGATCGAGCGCTGGAGCATCTTCACGAGCCGGTCGATGACGTCCTCGCGCTTCGGGCCGTCGTCGGCATGGCGCCACAGCTCGAATGCTTCGACCTCGGCCTTCGACAGGTCGCGGCCGTCGTCCGTCTTCAGCGCCACGACGCCGCAGCGGATGTTGGAGCCGCCGACATCGACGGCGAGCACGGCGTTGAAGCCCTCGAACAGCCAGGCGGGCACCAGCCGGGCGCAGCCGATCAGCGCCGCCTGGTCCGGATGATGGGTCAGCGGCACAAGGTCGACGTCGAGTTTGTCGCCTTTCAGGATCGCCGCCGCGCGCCCGATAGCGATCTCGCCGACGCGGCTCTGGCGCAAGCCGCCGCCGATGGCGATGCGCTCGACCTCGCGCCAGGCCTTCAGCCTGAGGAAGCGCTTCGTGACGCCGGCGAGCTTCTGCGCGAACTCTTCGATCGTGCCGTGCAGAATCCCGGCGGCCAAGGGATCGCCGGTTCGCAGCAGCTTGTCGAGGTCCTTCTTCTTGAACTGGTTGCTCGGCGTGCCGCCGAAGGGGTCGCGATCCCCCTTGGACACCTTCTCGCGGATCTCGTCGAGGATCGCCCTGAACGCCTGGCCGCTGGCGCGGTCGCCGATGAAGCCGTCTTCGTCCTTGATCTCCACGTTGTAGCTGTCGAGCGTGACGTCCGGCAGCTCGCTGGCGCCATGCATGAAGCTCGAATGATCGTGTCCCGGGCTCGTCACTGGGTGGGGTCTCCGTCGGGGATCCCGAGGCGCGTTCGGGCCCGACATAAACCTGTTGCGAGGGCGCTTGGTTCCGCGCGCTCAGACGACCCGGAAAAGCTCGACCGCTTCCATGCGGCCGCGCAGCTGGTGCGTTCCGAGGCTCGCGCACTCGCGTGCCTCCTTACCCGCCGCTCGGATCGTCTCGCCGCTTGCGAGCACGACGACGTCCGCCGCATCCTCGACCAATTTGGCCTCGTTCAGGATCCGGGTGGCGGAATTCACCGTGTCGCCGACGATGGTGTAGTTGACGCGGCCGGCCGGCCCGACATTGCCGACGACGGCGGGGCCGGTGTGAAGGCCGACCGCGACGCGGATCGCGGGCAGCCCGTCGGCGACCCGCCGGCGGTTGTCGGAAGCGACCGCCTCGGCAATCGCCCGCGACGCCCGGATCGCGCGGGCGGCGTGGTCTGGCTCGATCGCCGGCGCTCCCCAGAAAGCCATGACGCTGTCGCCGATGTACTTGTCGACGATGCCGTCCTCGGCGTCGACGACGCGGTCGATCAGAGCGAAGTGCTCGTTGAGCAAGGCCGCGACCTCGGCGGCCGACAACCGCTCGGAGAGCGTGGTGAAGCCGCGTATGTCGGTGAACAGCACGGTCACGCGCCGCTCGGCGGAAGCGATCGCCGTCGTCCGGCGTCCGATCAGCTGGCCGACGAGGCGGCGAGGCACATAGGTCTCGAACCAGCGGAGCCCCGTCAGCATCTGGTTGAAGGCACGTCCGGCGTCGTCGAGCTCGCGTACGACGCTGCGCCTGAGCGGCTGGGCGGCGCCGAGGTCGAGGCTCCTGACCGCCTCGGCGGAACGGGCGAGCGCCAGGATCGGCCGCCCCAGCATGCGGGCGAAGGCGATCGCGGCAGCCAGGGCGATAATCAGGACCGCGCCGCCGGCGAGCGAGGCCATCAGCAGCCGGTGCAGCTCGCGGTCGATGACCTCCAGGTCGAAATAGGTGCCGATGATCCAAGGCGTAGGCCCGTAGCCGCGCAGCTCGCGGGTGAGGAAGATGTAGGTACGTCCGTCGGTCTCGACCTGGTGGCTCTCGGTCGCGTCCATGCGCAGCGGCGTCAGCCGGACGCCTTTCGGATCCCAGATGCGCTCGAGGACGGTATCCTCGACCTGGGCGAGGAGCGGCAGCGGCTGGCGCTCGTCGGTGGTGACCGCCCGGCGGGCGGCGAGGTTCGGATGGGCCAGCACCTCGTTGCGGCCGCGCAGGATGAAGGGTCGGCCGATGATCTCGCCCGGAATCGTCTGCAGCGTGCGCGAGAGGTTGCCGACCTGGACCACGGCGCCGAGGCCGCCGATGAAAACGCCGTCGCGCCAGAGCGGCGTGCGGAGGTTGATGAAGGCGCCTAGGCCGCGCGTCCACAGCACCTCGCCCCAGAACGGCTGCTTGGTCTTGCTCACCTCCTCCAGCCGTTCGCGGGCCGCGCCGTCCTCGCTCCAGTCGTTGACCTCGACGTATCCGTTCCGCGCCACGAGCGTCGCCTGGTGCGCGGTGTCGACCAGCACGAGGCTGTTGACCTCTGGGCTTCCCGCCTGCGCCGCATAGAGCACGTCCGCGACCTGGGCGCGGTTTCCGATGTCGAGCTCGCGCGCCGCGACCATGCGGGCGATGAACTCCGCCTGATGACGAGCGGGCTCGAGGTGGAGACGGATCTGCTGCTCGATCGCCGTCACCACCAGATCGGCTTTGTCGGAAAGGAGATCGAAGGTGTTGCGGCGGCTCGAGCCGAGGCCGATCGCAAGCACCGTCAGCACGGCGGCGAGGACGAGGCCGCCGATTCCGACCAGCAGCACGCCGACGATCGGGATCCTCGGCAGCCAGACGCGCCGTCGGCGGAGCTCGACGGGGACGGTCGGTCTCACTCGGCGATGACCTTGACCATGGTCCCGCCCGGCAGCGATGAGCCGTCGGCGAGTCCGTTCAGGATGTCGAAACGGCGCTCCCGGCCAGCCTCCTGGGCCATCTTCTCGATGAGGCTGCCGCGGGTCTCGCCCGTCGCGACCGTATAAACGCGAATGCGCAGCGGCTTGGCGGCGGCGATCTCTGCCTGCGTCAGCCGCCGGAACGTGAAGGTGCTGCGGCGGAGGTCGGCCGCCAGCGTAGAGGTCAGCGTCGGCGGGGTCAGGTAAAGGAAGCGATGCACCGTTCCGTCGAGACGGATCGCCACGAGCCTGAGGTCCAGCGGGCCGCGCCGCGTCTGGATGCGGGCAGTGCCGGTCGCGGCATCGAGGCCGTCTATGCCGAGCCGTTCGACGTCCGCGAGCGCCAGGCTGCGGCCCCAGACGCTGCGTAGATAGTCGGTCATCACCATCGGCTCTGCGCGCGAGGAGTCGAAGACGATCGTGGCGCCGTTCGGATTCTCGGCGGCGACCTGGCGCGCGCCGCTGACGAGCCGGAAACCCTCCGGCACCTCGAAGCCGATGCCGAGCTTCGGATGGACGAAGCTCCGGCCACGAACGAGGCCATGCTCCGGATCGTCGCCGTAGATGAGCCCATCGACGATCCGTAGATAGGCATCGCGTTCTCGCCGTCCGACGGCGGCGCTTGCCGAGGCGCGCTCGACCCGGTCCAGGGTCCGCGGGTGTGTTGCCATGATGTTGAGGCCGTCGACCTGGCCTGCCGGGCGCCCGGCGAGATCCGCTTCGAGGCGCGAATGGCGATCGAGCTTGGCGAGGAAGCTTCCCATCGCCTCGACCGCATAGCCGGCGCGGCCGAGATAGCGGAGGCCGAGCGTGTCGGCCTCGAACTCCTGGTCGCGCGAATAGCTCTGCAGCACGGCCGAGGCGCCGAAGGAGAAGCTCTCGGCGATGTCGTCGGATCCGGTGATGGCGCCGACGACCGCGGTGCCGACGCCGGCTACCACCTGCTGGCTGTAGCGCCGCGCGGCATGGCGTGCGGTCACGTGGCCAATCTCGTGCGCGATCACGCCGGCAAGCTCGGCCTCGTCGGAGGCGATCGCCATCAGCCCGCGCGTCACGTAGACGTAGCCGCCGGGAAGGGCGAAGGCGTTGACGACCGGCGAATCGAGAACCGTGAAGGTGAAGTTGAGGGAAGGAATCTCGGTCACCCGCGCGAGCGACTCGCCGACCCGGGTCACGTAGTCCTGGACCCGGCGATCAGGATAGGCGCCGCCGAAGGCGCGGACGATCTCCGGATGCTGCTCGCGCCCGACCCTGGCCTCGTCCGCCGGACCCATCAAACCGGTGAAGCTGCGCTCTCCGGTCGCCGGTATGGCGGAGCACCCCGCGAGTACGGGGCCGAAGAGCAGGGCGGAAAGGGCGAGCGCGCGGATCACGGATCTTGGTCCCGGGCCATCATGCGGGCGCGATGCGTTCTTTGCCAAGCCGCGGGTAGCGTCGCTATGATCCGCGCCCCATGACCCACGCCGACCTTTATCCGGAGATCGACCCGCATGCGCATGGTCGGCTCGACCTCGACAGCCGCCATGTCATGTACTGGGAGGTCTCGGGCAATCCGCGCGGGCTGCCCGTGCTGTTCCTGCACGGGGGGCCCGGCGCCGGCGCCTCGCCGACCCATCGGCGATTCTTCGACCCCCAGGTCTACCGCATCGTCGTCTTCGATCAGCGGGGATCCGGCCGCTCGAGCCCGCTGGGCGCGCTCGACGACAACACCACGCCGCACCTGGTCCAGGACATCGAGACGCTGAGGCGCCATCTCGGCATCGATCGATGGGTGGTTTTCGGAGGCTCCTGGGGCTCGACCCTGGCGCTCGCCTACGGCCAGGCCCATCCCGAGCGCTGCCTCGCTTTCGTCCTTCGCGGCATCTTCCTGTCGCGCCCGTCGGAGATCGACTGGTTCATCACCGGTATCCGGTCGGTCTATCCGGAAGCCTGGCGCGCCTTCGCCGAGCCGATCCCCGAGGCCGAGCGCGGCGACCTGCTGCACGCCTATCACCGCCGGCTGGTGCATCCCGATCCGTCCGTCCATCTCCCTTACGCGCGCGCCTGGAGCCGCTACGAAGGCGCCTGCTCGACGCTGCTGCCGAATCCGGAACTGGTGGCGCAGTTCTCGTCCGACAGCCATGCGCTGGGCCTCGCGCGCATCGAGGCGCATTATTTCGTCAA
>CAZZLX010000151.1:0-7760 GCA_964655235.1 uncultured Rhizobium sp. | reverse complement strand
CCGACATCGCCAGGCTCGACATCGGCATCATGCCGATCCCCGACGAGCCATTCGAACGCGGCAAGTGCGGCTACAAGCTGATCCAGTACATGGCGCAGGCGCGGCCCTTCGTGGCGTCGCCGGTCGGCGTCAACGTCAAGCTGGTGAAGGAAAGTCATGCCGGCTTCCTGGCGACGAGCCCGCAGGAATGGTGGGACGCGCTGCTCAAGCTCGTCTCCGACAGCCTGCTCCGCCGCAAGATGGGCATGGACGGGCGGCGCGAGGTCGAGCGCAAGTACTGCGTCGAGGTGATCGCGCCGCAGCTGATCACGCTGTTCCGCGAGGTCGCCGGTCAGGCCGCGAGCGCGCGCCGATAGACCTCGAGGGTCGCGGCCGCGACCGCGACGTCGGTGTGGTGGGTCTCGATGTTCGTGCGTGCCGCTCGCCCTAGCCGCGCGCGAAGCGATGCGTCTTCGGCGAGCTTCCGCAGCGCCTCGGCCAGAGCCTTCGGCGACTTCGGCGGCACGACGAAGCCGTCGACACCGTCGGTCACCAGCTCGCGGCATCCCGGCACGTCGGTTGTCACCAGCGGCCGGCCGCAGGCGCCGGCTTCAAGCAGGCTCTTCGGGATTCCCTCGCCGCCTCTGGACGGCTGCACCGCGATATGCGCCTCGGCCCAGACCTTCGGGATGTCGCTGCGCTGCCCCCACCACTCGACCACGCCTTCCCTGACCCAGGACTCGATCTGGTCCTGGGAGATCGCGGTCGGATTGTAGGGATCGAGCGATCCGACGAGCGCCACCCGGATCGGCGTTCCCGTGGTCTTGAGATGTCGCGCGGCCTCGACCAGATCTGGCACGCCCTTGAGGCCGACGAGGCGCGAGACCATCGCCGCGACGGGCACGCCGTCGGCTTCCGGTCGCGTCGAGAACTTCCCGATGTCGACGCCCGATCCCTTGATCAGCACCGTGCGCTCGGGCACGCCGATGCCGGCGGCGCGGATCGTCGCGAGGTCGTCCGAGTTCTGCACCAGGGTCCAGCGCCCCGGCGCCTTCAACAGGCGACGCAGGGCCGCGGTCACCGGCCCGCGCACGAGCCGTGCGATCCCGCCGCCCTCCCCGGTGTAGAGGATGCCGAGGCCGGTCAGCGCGTTGACGACCAGAGGCAGGCGGACGATGCGCGCCGCGATCGATCCCAGCAGCACCGCCTTCAGCGACAGGTGATGGACGATGTCCGGCGACTCGTCGCGATAGATCCGCACGAGCTCGGCGACGGTGCGCAGATCCGCCAGCGGATTGCGCAGCCCGCGCTTGAGCGCGATCGGCACGACGCGGAAGCCTTCCTTCTCGATCGTCGCGCGATGGGTCGAGACCGGCGTCGCGACGACGACACGATACCCGGCATCCCGTGCCATCCGTGCCAGGGTCATGCGATGGGAGACGAAGAAGTAGTCCTCGGCGACGGTGAAGAGGAGGGTCTTCACGCCCATCTTTTCGCCCACGCCTGGAACATCAGGACGCACCACAGGCGATGCTGATGGTTGCGCGTGCTGGCGAGATGCTCTGCCCACGCCGCGCGGATCGGATCGGGCGAGAGTGCCGCGTGCAGCGCGGAGGGAGAGAGAAGAGACTCCGCCCAATCGCGCAAGGGTCCGCGCAGCCAGTCCGCCAGCGGCAGCGCGAATCCCGTCTTCGGCCGCTCGACCAAGGTGCGCGGCACGTAGCGGTCGAGCACGCGGCGGAGCGCCCATTTGCCGGTCGATCCCTTGACGCGTATCGCGCGTGGCAGCGACCACGCGAACTCGATCACGCGATGGTCGAGCAGCGGCGCGCGCGCCTCCAATCCCACCGCCATGCTGGCACGGTCGACCTTGGCGAGGATGTCGTCGGGCAGGTAGTCGAGTGAGTCGCGCAGCTGCATGCGCTCGACCGGATCGGCCAGCGCCGCCCCCGGTGCGGACGGCGGCGGATAGGCCGAGACCATCGGCGGCGGATCCCACTGCGTCAGCAGCTGCTCGTGCATCTGCTCCGCGCTCTCCGCACCGAGCACGTTGGTCAGCTTCTGCACCTTGTCGCCGAGCTCGCGCGGTCGCACCGACTCCGGCAGGAACGATGCCGCCTCGTCCCAGAAGCGGCCGGGCACCGATGCCGCGAGTCCGGCGGCGAACCCGCGCAATCCCTTCGGGATGTCGAGCACCGGCGCCAGCTGGGCCATCGCGACATGGCGGTTGTAGCCGGCGAACACCTCGTCGCCGCCGTCGCCCGAGAGCACGACGACGACATGCTCGCGCGCGAGCTTGCTCACCATGTAGGTCGGGATCTGTGAGGAGTCCGCGAACGGCTCGTCGTAGATCCCGGCCATCGCCGGCACGAGATCCAGCGCGTCCTTCGACGACGCGGTCAGCGTCACGTGATCGGTGCCGAGATGGCGCGCGACCGCTTCGGCATGCGCGGACTCGTCGTGGCTCGCCTCACCGAAGCCGATGGTGAAGCTCTCCGCCTTGGCGGTCGAGGTCGCCTGCATCAGGGCCGCGACCGACGAGGAGTCGATGCCGCCCGAGAGCAGCACGCCGAGCGGCCGGTAGGCAATCGAGCAGCGCTTCACGGCGTCACGCAGAAGCGCATCGAGACGCTCGATCGCCTCGTCCTCGCCGATGTGAACGCGCGGCCGCGCCGCGATCTCGGCCAGGCTCCAATAGGGCTCGATCACCGGCTCGGCATCCGGCGTCAGGGTCATCATGTGCGCCGGCGGCAGCTTGCGGACGCCGGCATGGATCGTCAGCGGCGCCGGCACATAGGCGCGGCGGAAGAAATGGGAGAGCGCCACCGGATCGATCGCGGTCGGACAATCGGGATGCGTGCGCAGGCCTTTCAGCTCCGAGCCGAACAGCAGCAGGCCGTTGTTCCACGCATAGTAGAGCGGCTTCTCGCCCATGCGGTCGCGGGCCAGCGTCAGGGTCTTCGTCTCGCGATCCCAGAGCGCGATCGCGAACATGCCGACGAGCTTCTGCAACGCAGCCTTGGCACCCCATTGGCCGACGGCGGCGAGCATGACCTCGGTATCGGACTGGCTCTGGAAGCGATGGCCTAAGCCCGACAGCTCCGCCTTCAGCTCACGGTAGTTGTAGATCTCGCCGTTGAAGACCGCGACGAAGCGCCCGTCGGCCGAGACCATCGGCTGATGCCCGCCCGGCGAAAGATCGATGATCGCAAGCCGCCGGAACCCGAGCGCCACGCCGGACGGTGCGTCGACCCAATCGCCGTCGTCGTCCGGGCCGCGATGACGGATCGCATTCATCATCGCCCGCACATATCCGCTCAGCGCGTCCTGCGACGCGCCCCGCCGATCGAGAATGCCCACCACCCCGCACATGCGGCGGACCTTAAGCGGTCAGAGCCGCGCGGGCGAGACCCGATAGCTGAGCACCGGCCCATTCCAGGCTTGGTTGTCGAGGTCGTGCTCCACGAGACCGCTCACGCGCGGATGTGTCGAGATCACCTTCCGCCAGAAGGCGAGCGCCGCGGTGTTCTTGCGGGCGACCGCGGTCTCCCACTCGCCCGGGTATTGATCGAAGATCGCGGCGACCGCCGCCGAGCCGATGCCGCCGCGCCGGTATTTCCGGAGCACGAAGAACTCGGCCATGTTGCGCTCGACGTGCGGCTTCGCGTGGCCGTGGCGGTTCAGCAGCGCGAATCCGGCGATCGCACCGTCGACGCGCAGCAGCAGCGGCACGCGGCCTTCTTCCTGCCAGTAGGCATCGAGATGGGGATACGGCTGGAAGCGCCCCTGCGCGTCGACGTCGCCGCGCGGCAGCCCGGCCCAGAACTCCGAGAAGTCGTGGGTGTAGAGCTGGAACAGGTTGTCGAAGATGACGCGCTGGTCGGCGCGCGCGATTTCGAGGGCGACGGTCATGGGGCGCGGACCATGGCGACCGCGCCTCCTCCGGTCAACGGCGGTCCGGGGTCAGCCGCTCGCGCCGCTGCCGGCGATGCCGAGGGAGGGTTCCGCGAGCCTTGCCGCGAACCAGCTTTCGGTGCGGTCGAGCTCGGTCACCGCGTCGGCCAGCATCTCGTAGGAGATGGCGAGGCGGAGATAACCGTCGCGGAGTTCGGGGTCGCCGGTCAGCATCGCCTGGTGGCGATTGGCGGCCGCGCGTTCACGGCATCGCTGGGCGTCATGGGTGGTGACCGGCATCGGTCGGAAAACCCTGCATATGACGGACAGTTCCGCTTTCTTTGAAAAAAATCAGTCACACACCCCGCCACCGCATTGAGCTGCGTCAAACGCGATTTCGATATATCTTAAAATACGATATATCGAAACCTATTTTAGACATGTCGGGAGCCGCTGGGGCTTCAACCAAATGACTGGAAAGACTATGTTTCATCGACATCACGACCATGACGACCACCGCTCCCACGGCCATCGCGGGATGCGGGGATTCGGCGGGCGCGGTTTCGGCCGGCATCGCCACGGCCGCGGCGGACGCGGGCGGCCCTTCGAGCATGGCGCGCTCCGATTCGTCCTGCTCAAGCTGCTCGCCGACAGGCCGCGCCACGGCTACGAGTTGATCAAGGCGATCGAGGAAGGGATGGGCGGCGCCTACTCGCCGAGCCCGGGCGTCATCTACCCGACGCTGACGATGCTGGAGGAACTGGGCTTCGCCACCGTCGCCGAGAGCGACGGCAAGAAGCTCTACGCGGTGACGCCGGAGGGCCAGGCCTTTTTGGAGGCCAACAAGGCGACCGTCGAGGCGATCTTCGAGCGCATGCGAGGCGCCCGCGGCAGCTTCGCCGCGCCGCCGATCCTGCGCGCGGTCGAGAACCTGAAGATGGCGCTGAGCCTCAAGCTCGCCGAGCCGAACCTCGACGAGGACCGCATCCGCAAGATCGCCGCGATCATCGACGCGGGCGCGATCGAGATCGAGCGCAGCTAGGGAACGATCAGCCGTGGCGCCCGCGGCTGTCGCCGGGCGCCTGGCCACGATCGGTCATGCCGTAGTCGCGGATGACGCCGGCAATGCGCAGCCGATAGTCTCTGAAGATGCCGCCGCGCCCTGCTTCCTGCGCGAGCCTATGCTGCTCGACCTTGCGCCAGGCCTGGACCGCCGCCTCGTCGCGCCAGAACGAGAGCGACAGCAGCTTGCCCGGCTCCGCCAGGCTCTCGAAGCGCTCGACCGAGATGAAGCCGTCGATCTCCGCCAGGCGCGGCTTCAGCGACGCGGCGATGTCGAGATAGGCCGCGCGCTTTCCCTCGGCCGGCCAGACTTCGAAGATGACGGCGATCATTGCGGGGGCTCCTCTTGTTCCTCCCATCACGCAGGGAGAAGCATGATTATGCGACGACCTTCTGCAGGAACGTCCGCTCTTCCGACAGGATGAACCGTTCCTTCTTCGCGAACTCGAAGTTCGCTTTCCCCCTGGCATCGGCCTTGATGCGGGCGCGATAGGACTCGTAGGCCGCGAGGCTGTCGAAGCCGATCAGTGCCCAGGCGATGTTGTTGGTGCCCTCGTGCGGCAGGAAGTAGCCCAGGAGATCGCCGCCGCAGCGCGGAATGATCTCGAGCCACGCCTTCGCGTACGTCTCGAAGGCGTCGCGCTGGAACGGGTCGATCACGTAGCGGATGAGGACCGTCACGGTCATCGGCGTCTCCTTGGTGGACGAACCGAAGCTAGGGCGCCGGACGACCTCGACGTTTCGGCGCCGGCCGAACTGGCGGAACCTTCCTCGCTATGATATCGTTGCTATCAACGCTATCGGAGTTCGACCGCGTGCCGAAGAGCATGGTGATCCGCAATATCGAGGACGAGGTCATGTTCAAGCTGCGCCTGCGCGCGGCTCGCCACGGCCGCTCGATGGAGGCGGAAGTCCGGGAAATTCTGCGGGTTACGGCTGCCGGCGAGCCCAGCGCGGACTTCTGGGACCGAGCCGCGCGCCTCCGCGAGGCGACAAGGTCCCGGACCCAGACGCCCGCGGAAGCCCTGCTGCGCGCCACCAGGGACGCCCCGGAGGATCATCGATGAGCCGGCCGCCCTTCGTTGCCGAGGCGCTCCGGCCCAGCATCGCCAAAGGCTGCGTCGTCGACGCCAGCGTCGTCATCAAGTGGTTCGCCGACGACCCCTTGAGCCGGGCCGCGCTGGCGCTGCGCAACGTGCCGCTGCACGCCCCGGATGTTCTCGCCGCCGACTGCGCCGAGATCCTGTGGCGGAAGGAGCTGCTCAACGAGATGAGCGAGGCCGAGGTCGACGAGGCCGCCGAGCTGCTGCAGCAGGCCCAGATCGGGCTCCACCCGACCCGGGCGCTGACCGACCAGATCTTAGGCTTTGCCCGGTCGCTCAAGCACCCGACGAGAGACTGCGCCTATCTCGCGACCGCCTGGCTGCTCGAGATCCCGCTCATCACCGCCGACGAGCGCCTCGCCGCCTTCGTCCGCGCCGGGTCGTCCGAGCAGACCAACCTTCCCCAGGTGCTGCCCTTGAGGATCTTCCAGGCCTAGCTGCCTTGCCCCCTCTCGCACCTGCGTGATATAGCCCGCCGGCTTCAAATTCCTTAGAAATCCGGCCGGTTCATGGACATCCAGGCGACCTCGATCCCCGAGGTCAAGATCATCGCGCCCAAGAAGTTCGGCGACGCCCGCGGGTTCTTCTCCGAGACCTATAACCAGCGCGCGTTCCACGAGGCGGGCATCCGGGATGTCTGGATCCAGGACAATCATTCGATGTCCGGTCCGAAGGGCACCGTGCGGGGACTGCACTACCAGATCGCGCCGAGCGAGCAGGCGAAGCTGGTGCGCGTGGTGAAGGGCGCGATCCTCGACGTCGCCGTCGACGTGAGGAAGGGCTCGCCGACCTACGGCAAGCACGTCGCCTGCGAGATCTCGGCCGAGGCCTGGAACCAGATCTACGTGCCGGCCGGATTCGCGCACGGCTTCTGCACGCTGACCCCCGACACCGAGGTCCTCTACAAGGTGACGTCGCTCTATTCGAAGAACGACGAGTTCGGGATCCTCTGGAACGATCCCGCGCTCGGCATCGACTGGCCGGTGAAGCCGGCCGACGCGCTGCTGTCGGAGAAGGACAAGATCCTTCCGACCTTCGCGAACGCGCCGGTCCACTTCACCTACTCAAAGCCATGAGCACCATTCTCGTCACCGGCGGCGCCGGATTCATCGGCTCGGCGGTCGTCCGCCAGCTCCTCAAGGAAGGCGCGTCCAAGGTCGTCAACCTGGACAAGCTGACCTATGCGGCGAACCTCGCCTCGATCCCGGGCACCGAGGGCAATCCCCGCTACGTGCTCGAGCGCGTCGACATCTGCGACGCGGCCGAGGTGAGCCGCGTGTTCGCGACGCACAAGCCCGACGCGGTGATGCATCTCGCGGCCGAGAGCCATGTCGACCGCTCGATCGACGGACCGGGTGCCTTCATCCACACCAACGTCATCGGCACCTTCAACCTGCTGCAGGCGGCGCTCGGCCACTGGCGCGCGCTCGACGGCGAGAAGAAGAACACGTTCCGCTTCCTGCACGTCTCGACCGACGAGGTCTACGGATCGCTCGGACCCACCGGCGCCTTCACAGAATCCACGCGCTACGATCCGCATTCGCCGTACTCGGCGTCGAAGGCGTCCTCGGATCATCTCGCGCGCGCCTGGGCCGACACCTACGGGTTGCCGGTGATCGTCACCAACTGCTCGAACAACTACGGGCCGTACCAGTTCCCGGAGAAGCTGATCCCGCTGATGGTGCTGAAGGCCATGCGCGGCGAGAAGCTGCCGGTCTACGG
>CAZZLX010000150.1:0-7782 GCA_964655235.1 uncultured Rhizobium sp. | reverse complement strand
AGCCGCCAGATCAGCGCGCTCGAGGAGAGTCTCGGCGTGCCGCTGTTCCATCGCCACGCACGCGGCCTGATGCTGACCGAGCAAGGCGAGCAACTCTACCAGACCGCCAAGGAGATCTTCGCCAAGCTGGCGATGGCGGAAGCGATGCTGGTCGAGGGCCGCGAAACGCCCAAGGGCCCGCTCAAGGTCACGACCACGGTCGCCTTCGGCAGCCAGTGGCTGACGCCGCGCCTGAAGAACTTCCTCGACCTCTACCCCGAGATCACGCTGACCTTGATCCTCGACGACGACGATCTCGATCTTTCGATGCGCGAGGCCGACGTCGCCATCCGCATGTCGCCAGAGCGCCAGCCCGACCTGATCCAGCGTCACCTGACGACGATCTCGACTTCGCTCTATGCGGCACCCGCATACCTCAAGGAGCACGGGCTGCCGGGCTCGGTCGAGGATCTCGCCGATCATCGCCTGGTCGTCTACGGCGAGGAAAGCCATCCGCCGTTTCCGGACGTAAACTGGCTGCTGCGTCTCACCAATGCCGCCGGCGTCACCCGCCAGACGCTGACGATCAACAACACCAACGGCATTTTCCAGGCGATCCGCGACGGGCTCGGCATCGGCTCGTTGCCCGACTACATCGTGCCGCGCGACGGCTCGCTTCTGCGCGTGCTCGGCGACATCGAAGGACCGAAGGTGCCGGCCTACTTCCTCTACCCGGAAGAGCTCAGGCACTCGAAGCGCATCGCGGTACTGCGCGACTTCCTCATGAAGCAGATCGAAGCGTGACTTCTTCTCGCGGTGGTGTGCGGTATTTTCGCGCATCGCAGAAAGCGAGTCGGATCGCGGCGATGATGTGATGGTTGTCACGAGACGACGCGCACACGATTGGTAGCGTGCCCCCGATTTGGGGGGACTTGATGCTCAGCGCCACGCCGTCGCCGGAACGCGTCGCACTCAACCGGATGGCTTTCGGCGCACGGCCCGGAGACGAAGAGCTGGTGCGCCAGATGGGGCTCGCGGCCTACGTCGAGGCGCAGCTCCGCCCGCCTACCGCGATCGACGATCCGATGACCCAGGCGCGTCTCGCGCAGGCGACGCTCCGCATCAACTACGGCGCCGGCACCAACTATCCGGCAGTCGACGAGGAGCGGGCATTAGGCCTGCTCTACAAGCCGATGCCCGACCTCTGGGATCTCCAGCTGAAGGTCGCCGCCGGCACGCTGCCCTTCGCTGAAGTGAATCGCGCCGTGGAGGAGCTGCGCGCCGCCACCTGGATCCGCGCCGTGCATTCGAGCTGGCAGCTCCGCGAGGTAATGACCGGCTTCTGGCACGACCACTTCAACGTCAACGCCGCCGCCGACAACCGCATCCTGGTCTCGATGCCGGCCTACGACCGCATCATCCGCAGCCAGGCGCTCGGCAATTTCCGCAAGCTGCTCGAAGGCATCGCGACCTCGACCGCGATGCTGCTCTACCTCGACAACGCCAAGAGCCAGGCCGCGCGCCCGAATGAGAACTACGCGCGCGAGTCGATGGAGCTGCACAGCCTCGGACGATCGGCCTATCTCGGCCACACCTACGACACCTGGAGCCAAGTGCCGGGCGCGGCGCAGGGACAACCCGTCGGCTTTCTGGACGACGACGTGTTCGGCGCCGCCAAGGCGTTCAGCGGCTGGACGGTGGCGATGGGTCAGCGTCTCAACAGCCGCACGACGCTCGCCAACGACGGCACCTTCGTCTACGCGCCCCTGCTCCATTCGAGCGCGGCGGCACGCGTGCTCGCGGTCGACTTGGCACCGTTCGCCGAACCGATGGCCGCTGGCCGCAAGGTCCTCGACCTGCTCGCGTCCCACCCCGCGACCGCGAAGTTCGTCGCCGCCAAGATCGTCCGCCGGCTGATCGGGCCGCGCGCGAGCGACGGGCTGATCGATCGCGCCGCGCGGACCTTCGCCGCCCATGTCGGCGCCCCCGACCAGATCGCGCGCACGCTCCGCGTCATCCTCCTGAGCCCGGAGTTCACCGCCGCGCCCGGGCAGAAGCTGCGCCGCCCGTTCGAGCGCATCGTCGCCCTGATGCGTGCCACCTATGCCGAGCTGAAGCCGACGGCGACGCTGTTCCGCACGCTGGAGCAGACCGGCCAGAAGCCTTTCATCTGGCCCACCCCCGACGGCCATCCCGACGACGACGAGAGCTGGCTCGGCAGCAACCAGGAGCTCAAGACCTGGAACATGCAGCTCGGCCTGTTCGCCGCCAGCATGGGCACCAACGCGGCGCTGATGCCGCAGACCGAGGGAATATCCAGCGTCGACGCCGCGCTCGAGCTCTGGAGCGGCCGCCTGGTCGGCCACCAGCTCTCGGCGCAGAGCTATTCGGCGCTGCTCGACGACGCACTCGTGCCTGGCGGCCTTCGCGGCGGCCTGATCGCCAAGGGCACGCGCGGCGAGGCCGCGCTGCAGCGGATGGTGGCCCTGATGGCCGCCTCCGACGAATTCGCCTATCGCTGAGAAGAGGCACGCCGATGCTGACCCGCCGCGCCCTCCTCAACGCCACCGCCGGCTCGCTCGCCGTCGCGGGGCTTCCGGCCGGAACCCGGCTCGCCTTCGGCGCGACCGGCGCGCCGCTGCTCGTGGTCGTCTTCCTTCGCGGCGCCGCCGACCTGCTGAGCCTGGTGGCGCCGTCGGGCAATGCCGAGTACCAGGCGGCGCGGCCGACACTGGCGACCCCGGCGAGCGGCACCGGCGCCGGCCTCCCGCTCGCGGGATCGCTCAACGGCCAGACCTTCACGCTGCATCCGGCGGCGACCGGTATCGCCGAGCTCTACGGCGCGGGCAAGCTCGCGATCGTGCATGCGACCGGCCTCGTCTCGACCAACCGCAGCCATTTCCAGAGCCAGGAGATGATGGAGCGCGGCTACGCCGACGCCGAGACGCCCCCGGCGACCGGCTGGCTCGCGCGCCATCTGGCGACGGTCGCGGTTGCGGGCCAGGTGCCGATACTCGCCGTCGCGTCCGAAGTGCCGATGGCGCTGCAGGGGGAGATGCGTGCGGTGTCGATGACCACGCCGGCAAGCTTCCGCGTCAGCGGCGGCCAGCGAAACGCGGGCGTCCTCGCCAAGCTCGCCGCCCGCGGCGGCCCCCGCGCGCTGGTCATGCGCAACACGCTGGATGCCGTCGCCCGCGTCACCGCCGCGGCAGCGGCCGCCTCCGTGGCCAAGGCCGCGGTCGCCGATGACGACGACGCGATGCCGGACGGCGGCATGATGGCGGGGAACGCCATGTCGACAGGCATGATGGCGCCGCCGGCAGCGACGGCGGGCGCAGCGGCCGCCGCCGCGGCGGATACCGTCAGCTACGGCTCCGGCGAGCTCGCGACCTCGCTCAAGACCATCGCCGACCTGGCCAAGGCCGAGATCGGGCTTACGGTCGCGACCGCCGACTTCGGCGGCTGGGACACCCACGACGCCCAGGCCGGCCGCTTCCAGACCCAGGCGACGCGGCTCTCGCAGGCGCTGGCGGCCCTGCATGCCGACCTCGCCGCGATGGGCGAGCGGCTGACGGTCGTGGTGATGAGCGAGTTCGGGCGGCGGCTGATCGAGAACGAGAACCGCGGCACCGACCACGGGCACGGCAGTGTCGTGCTGGTGTCCGGGGTCGGCATCAAGGGCGGGCTCTACGGCGCCTGGCCCGGCCTCAAGGCGGCGGCCCTCGACCAGGGTCTCGATCTCGCGATCAACACCGACTACCGGCGCGTGCTCGCCGAAGTGCTGGTCAAGCGGGCGGGCCAGACGCGGATCGGCGAGGTGTTCCCGACCCTCGGCAGCGCCGCGGCGCTGGGGCTAGCTTAGTCTCCGCTCACCAGCCGTTTCGCCTGGTGATTCGCCTGTTTCAGGGCGACGCCTCATGTCGTTTTCGGATCGGAAAGTCGCTGCTCGCGAAGCCGTGGAGGGTGCGCGGTTGCAGAGCCCGTGCGACGGAGGTTGTAAATTGCGGAAACTACAGAGAATTTTGGGAGAACGTTGAGAAGTCCAGAGCCATGCAAAATTTGCATAGCGGCTTTGAGAAGACGTTCATTGTTTCTTAGGCTTCAGGGCTTACGTTTGCCTATGTTGGATGCTCGAGTTTTCGATCATCTCAGCCCCTGGGCACCCTGCCTAGGGAAGGGTCCTTCGGGATCCTACGTCTCCCAGACGTGAAGCCTCCCTGTTCAACTGGCCGGGCCCTCGGGTCCGGCCAATTTTTTTGCTCGCGAGAAAACCGCGATGGGGGCCGTTTCCGGCCCCCTGCGGCTCATGCCCAGAGCCGTTCCTTCTCGAGCCCCTTGTAAAGGTCGGCGACCTGCTCGCCATAGCCGTTGAACAGCTTGGTCGGCACCCGGTCGTTGGTCCCGAGCACCCGTTCGAACTCCTGGCTCCAGCGTGGGTGGGCGACGTTCGGGTTCACGTTGGCCCAGAACCCGTACTCGCTCTCCTGCAGCGACTCCCAGTAGGTCTTGGGCTGCTTGTCGGAGAACTCCAGCTTCACGATCGATTTCACCGACTTGAAGCCGTACTTCCACGGCACCGCCAGGCGCAGCGGCGCGCCGTTCTGCTTCGGCATGGGCTTGCCGTAGATGCCGGTTGCGATGAAGGCGAGCTCGTTGGTCGCCTCCGCCATGGTCAGGCCCTCGGTGTAGGGCCAGGGATAGAAGAACTGCTTCTGCCCCGGCGCCATGGCCGGATCCATGAAGGTGGTCATAACCACGTACTTCGCCGATGAGAGCGGCTTTGCCAGATCCACCAGCGCCTTCAGCGGGAAGCCCGACCATGGCACCGCCATGGACCATGCTTCCACGCAGCGATGGCGATAGAGCCGCTCCTCGAGCGGCATCTTCGCCATCAGGTCGTCGACGCCGATCTCGAACGGCTTCTCGACCATGCCGGCAATCTTCAGCGTCCAGGGGCGGATCTTCAGCTGCTCGGCCGCCTTCCAGATCGATTTCGACGTCCCGTACTCATAGAAGTTGTTGTAGGTCGTCGCTTCCTTCTCGTCGGTCAGCGCGCGGTCGAGCGTAAAGCCCTCGTTCTTCTTGAATGGGTAGAGCTTCATCGACGGATCGTCGCTGACGCGCTGCGCCGAGGCCGAGCCGGAAGCCAGCAGGATCGAGCCCGCGGCGATGCCCGCCACCAGCTCGCGGCGGTTGAGATAGGCCGCCTCGTCGGTCACGGCGCTTTCCTTGAGATGCCAGCTCGGCTTGCGATGAACCCACATGAAAGACGCTCCTGAATGGACGGTCGCCCCCGTCTGTTCGGACGCTAGGCCCGCCGGGTTACAGGGTCAACGTCACGTCAGCGCGAGCTTCATGCCGACATGGCTCGCCTTGAAGCCGAGGCGCTCGTAGAAGCGGTGCGCGTCGGGCCGCGACGCGTCGGTGGTCAGCTGCACCAAGCCGCAGCCGGCCTTCCGTGCCCGCTCGATCGCCGCCAGGAACAGCTTCTCGCCGATCCGCATACCGCGCCGGCTCTCGTCCACCCGCACGCTCTCGATCTGCGCGCGGAGCATGCCGAGGCGCGAGAGACCGGGGATCATGGTCAGCTGCAGGCAGCCGACGACCTCGCCGCCGATCTCGCCGACCAGGATCTCGTTGCCGGCCTGCGCCTCGACGTCGGCGAAAGCCTTGAGATAGGCCTCGGGCAGCGGCTCGGCATAAAGCTCGCGGGTCTTTCCTAAGGGGTCGTTCGCCAGCATGCGGACGATCGCCGGGAGGTCGGCGCGGGTCGCCCGCCGGATGGTCAGCTCGTCGCTCATCGGGGATCTCCGAAGAAAAACGGCGCCGGATCCGTGGATCCGGCGCCGCCTCGCACTCCGTAAGCCTTGGGCCGTTCGGGGGGGAAGAACTCAGCCCTTGTCGATGCGGAGCGCAATGAAGCGCATCTCGCCCTGGCGGTCGACCAGCAGCAGCACCGACTTGCGGCCGGCCTGGCGTGCCTTCTCGACCTTCGCCCGGATATCGGCCGGAGTCTTCACTTCCTCCTGGCCGACCTCGACGATGATGTCGCCAGCCCGCACACCCTTTTCGGCGGCGGGTCCGTTCTGGTCGACCTCGGTGACCACAACGCCCTGGTTCGTATTCTGATCAATGTCGAACTTCTGCCGGAGTTCCGGCGAGATCGGCGCCAGCACGACGCCGAGCGCGTCGACCTTCGCCTGGCCGCCGCGCTGGTTGGTATTGGGGTCCGCCTTGGCGGGCACGGCCGCGACCTGCTCGTTCTCGTCGAGCTCGCCGACCTTGACGGTGACCGTCAGCGGCTTGCCGTCGCGCCAGATCTGCACGGGCACGTCCTTGTTGACGCCGGTCTCCATGACGATGCGCGGCAGGCGCCGCATCTCGGTCACGTCCTTGCCGTCGAAGGTCAGGATCACGTCGCCCTGGCGGATCTTCGCCTTCTCGGCCGGGCCGTTCTCGGTCACCGAGGCGATCATCGCGCCGCGCGCCTTGCCGAGACCGAGCGATTCGGCGATCTCCTCGGTCACGCCCTGGATCTTCACGCCGAGCCAGCCGCGCTTGGTGCGGCCGAACTCGCGGAGCTGCTCGGCCACCGGCTTCGCCAGGTTGGACGGCACCGAGAAGCCGATGCCGATCGAGCCGCCGGTCGGCGAGTAGATCGCCGTGTTCACGCCGATGACCTCGCCTGCCATGTTGAACAGCGGGCCGCCGGAGTTGCCCTTGTTGATCGAGGCGTCGGTCTGGATGAAGTCGTCGTAGGGGCCGGAGTTGATGTCGCGGGCGCGGGCCGAGACGATGCCGGCCGTGACCGAGCCGCCGAGGCCGAACGGGTTGCCGATCGCGAGCACCCAGTCGCCGACGCGCGACTTGGCCGAGTCGCCGAACTTCACGACCGAGAGCTTCTTGTTGCCCGGCTCGATCTTGAGCAGCGCCAGGTCGGTCTTCGAATCCTTGCCGATCAGCTTCGCCTTGAACTCGGTGTCGTCCTGCAGCTTGACGGTGATGCCGTCGGCGTCGGCGCCGTCGATGACGTGGTTGTTGGTGACGACGTAGCCGGCGGCGTCGATGACGAAGCCCGAGCCCAGCGAGGTCGCGCGGCGCGGCGCCTGGTCAGGGCGCTGGCCGCGGTCGAAGAAGTCCTTGAAGAACTCCTCGAACGGCGAGCCCGGCGGAAACTGCGGCACGTCGGGTCCGCGGCGCTGTCCTTCGCGCTGCTGGTTCTCGCCGCCGCGGCGCTCCTGCTGGCGGACGGTCTGCGTGGTCGAGATGTTGACCACCGCCGGCAGCAGCTGCTCGGCCAGATCGGCGAAGCTTTCGGGAGGCGTGCGGGCCTCGGCCCCGGCGACAGGTGCCGCCAGCAGGGCCGCGCCGAGCGCTGCCGCAACGCGCCACGACGACCTCGTACGCTTGCAGGACGGGGCGCGACCGGATTCGGATGTGCCGCGAACGAGAAGGGCTCGAACCACGAGGGACTCCTTTGACCGACGAATTTGGTGACCTCCGGGCGGCGCCGACGCCGCCTCCCGCCCGGATATGCCGATGAAGATCCCGCCCACCCGGACGGAACCTTTCAAGGCTCACTCAACAACCACCATGTGGTCGAATTATGGCATGCCCGGAAGGGACCCGGGGAGCGCCTTCACAGGCTCGTGAGAGCGGCCGGACGCTCAGCCGCGGACCAGCCAGACGAGGCCGACGCCGAGCAGGGCGGCGACCAATCCCGCGATCCGGAGCTGGTCGGGGGGCAGCGCCACGGCCATCGCCAACGCGCGCCGCACGCCGTCGGGGAAGAGCGCGTAGAGG
>CAZZLX010000149.1:0-7789 GCA_964655235.1 uncultured Rhizobium sp. | reverse complement strand
GCCGCTCAAGGCGACGGAGTTCGCGCTCGGCCTCATGCTCATGAGCGTGATCCGCACCGCGCTCGGCGTCGGGCCCGCGGTGCTGCTGGCGATCCCGCTCTACCACTTCTCGATCTTCGACCTGGGCCTGCCGCTGATCGCGTTCTTCACCTGCCTCATGATCATGGGCTGGGGTATCGGGCTCGCGGTCTGCGGGCTGATCCTCCGCTTCGGGTCGGGTGCCGAGAGCTTCGCCTGGGCGACCGTGTTCGGCTTCGCGCCGATCAGCGGCATCTACTACCCGGTCTCGACGTTGCCCTGGTGGCTGCAGCCGGTCGCCTGGATGACCCCGGCCTCCTATGTCTTCGAAGGCATGCGCGCGGTGATGTACGAGCGCGTCTTCCGCTGGGACCTGCTGGCCGGCGCGCTGATCGTGGATGCGATCTACATCGGGATCGGCATCGCCCTGTTCTTCGTCGCCTTCCGCTGGGCCCGGCGCCACGGAAAGCTGCTTCAGCAGGGCGAGTAGGGGCTACGCCTTTCCGCTGACGCCGGCTTCCGCGAATGTGGCCATGCCGGTGTGGCAGGCGACGGCGGCCTTGAGCACGCCCAATGCCAGCGCTGCGCCCGACGCCTCGCCGAGCCGCATGCCGAAATCGAACAGCGCCGTCTTGCCGATCTCCTTCAGCAGCCGGCGATGCCCCGGCTCGCCCGAGACATGGCTGACCAGGCAGTGGTCGAGCAGGCGCGGATCGATCTTGAAGAGAACCGAGGCCGCGACCGTGCAGGCGAAGCCGTCGAGCACGACCGGCGTGCGCGCCCGCCTGGCGGCCGCGACGGCGCCGGCAATCGCCGCGAGCTCGAAGCCGCCGAGGCAGCGCAGGATCTCGAGCGGATCCCTGGTGTCCTTGTGACGTGCGACGCCGGCCGCGATCACCTCGGTCTTCCGCTTGAGCGCCTCCCCGGCGACGCCGGTGCCCGGCCCCGCCCAGTCCGCGGCGGTGCCGCCGAACAGCGCGCAGGCAAGCGCGGAGGCCGACGTCGTATTGGCGATCCCCATCTCGCCGAGGCAAAGCACGTCGAGCCCGGGCTCGACCGACATCATGCCGTAGGCGAGCGAGCGGCCGGCCTCCTCGTCCTCCATCGCCGGCACTTGGGTGAAATCGTGGGTCGGAGTCTCCAGCGCCATCTCGTAGACGCGGAGATCGGCATCGAAGGTCTTGCAGAGCTGGTTGATGGCCGCTCCGCCGTTGATGAAGTTCTGCACCATCTGCTGGGTCACCGCCGCCGGGAAGGCGGAGACGCCGAGCGATGCCACCCCATGGTTGCCGGCGAAGACCGCGACGCGCGGATGATCGACGCGCGGTTGCGCGCGTCCTTGCCATGTCGCGAGCCAGGCCGAGAGTTCCTCGAGGCGGCCGAGCGCGCCCGGCGGCTTGGTCAGCTGCGCTTCGCGGGTCGCGACCGCGCTCGCCGCCTCCAGGTCGGGCCCCGGCAGCTCGCGCAGGATCTTTCGGATCTCGTCCAGGGTGACGATCGGCTCGGACATGCGGATGCCCTCGGGGACAGGGGCGGCCTTCATCGCTGGATTTCCGGCGCCGGCCAAGCGAAAAACTAGGAATGGCCGGACTCGCCGACCTCCGCTCGCAGCTCACGACGTCCGTCGCGTTCCTGACGCGGCTTCCGATTCGGCTGGAGACACCGCTGCCGTTGGCGGCGGCGGTGCCGGGGTTTCCGCTTGTCGGCGCCCTGGTCGGCGGCATCGCCGCGGTGGTGCTGTCGGGCGCGATATGGCTCGGTCTTCCGCCGCTGCCGGCGGCCTTGCTGGCGATCGGCGCATCGATCGCGGCGACCGGCGCGCTGCACGAGGACGGGCTCGCCGATTCCGCCGACGGCCTCTTCTCGGGCAGGCCGCGCGAGCGCGTGCTCGAGATCATGCGCGATTCACGGATCGGCACCTTCGGCGCGTTGGCGCTGATCCTCTCGGTCGGGCTCCGCGCCGGATCGCTGGCGACGCTCGCCGACGGCGCTGCGGCCCTGATCGCCGTCCACGCACTGTCGCGGGGATGGCTTCCCTGGCTGATGTGGCAGGACAATCCTGCGCGCAGCGACGGCCTCGCCGTCCATGCCGGCAAGCCCGTTCCGGCGAATGTCTTCTGGGCCGCCGGCTTCGGGCTCGCGATCGCGGTGATTGCGATCGGCATTCTGCCGGCTCTGCTGACCGCCGCGGTCTCCGCGGGCTTTGCGCTCGCCGTCGCCGCCCTGGCGCGAAGGCGGCTCGGCGGCTATACCGGGGACACCCTGGGCGCCGCTCAACAGGCGGCTGAAATCGGGGCCCTCCTAGCCTTGACCACGATCTGATCATCCCATGAGCACGAGCTTCGATCCCGGCCTGATGACCCGCTGGTGGTGGATTCGCCACGCCCCGGTCACCGTCAACAAGGGCCGCGCCTACGGCCAGACCGACCATCCCTGCGACACCTCCGCCGAGAGCCATTTCAAGGGCTGGGCCGAGCTGCTGCCAAAGGATGCGGTCTGGGTGCATTCGCCGCTCCGGCGGACCAGGGAGACCGCCGAGGCGATCGGCGCGGCGGGCTACAAGCTTCCGAAGATGGAAGTGATCCCGGAGTTCATCGAACAGCATTTCGGCGAGTGGCAGGGGCGCAGCTACGAAGAGCTCAAGAACAGCCCCGAGTCGGGCTACCACCGCTTCTGGCTCGGCCCGGCCGCGGCCGTGCCACCGGGCGGCGAGAGCTTCGAGCACCTGATGCACCGGGTGATCCCCGGCATCGAGCGGCTCAACGTCGAGCATGCCGGCAAGGACATCGTCGCGGTCACTCATGGCGGCACGATCCGCGCCGCAGTGGCACATGCGCTCCGGCTCGATCCGGAAGCGGCGCTCCGCGTCGACGTGTCCAATACCAGCCTGACTCGGCTCGATCATTTCGCCGGCACGCCGCGTCATCCGCCGGCGTGGCGGGCGGTGGTGATCAATCAGCCGCCGCGGATGCCGGCCGCCTGGTAGCCGCTATGGGACGGCCGTGCTACGGTCGGTCCCAAGACGTCGCGACAGGGAAGTCCGGTTAAGAACCCGGCGCTGCCCCCGCAACTGTGACGGGCGAGGCTCGAGACCACAAAGCCACTGGCCGGCAACGGCTGGGAAGGCGGTCGGAAGCCGATGACCCCCGAGCCAGGAGACCTCCGCGACCGTCGCCCGCAACGGTGCTTGCTCCTCGGGTGGAGGGCCTGCCGTGACGATGTCCCTCCCGCCAATCGCGCGGGCCTTGATCCTCGGTGGTGCGCGCTCCGGCAAGAGCGGGCGGGCGGAAGCGTTGACCCTGGCTGCCGCGACGGGCGGTGGGGTCGTCTATCTCGCGACATCGGAGGCCGGCGACGCCGAGATGCAGGTGCGCATCGCGGAGCATCGCGCGCGCCGCGGCTCCGAATGGACGACGCGCGAAGCGCCGCTGGCGCTGGTCGAGGCGCTGGCCGGGGAGAAGCGGCCCGTGCTCGTCGACTGCCTGACGCTCTGGCTCTCGAATCTGATGGCGGCCGGCCGCGACGTCCAAAGCGAAGGTGACCGCCTCGCCGGCGCCGTAGCCGCGCACGCAGCCCCGCTCGTGCTGGTCTCGAACGAGGTCGGCATGGGCATCGTTCCCGACAACGCGCTCGCTCGCGCCTTCCGCGATCACGCCGGCCGGCTCCACCAGAAGATCGCGGCGGTGTGCGACCGCGTCGAGCTGGTGGTCGCCGGCGTTCCCCTCGTTCTCAAGCCTCAGAGAGACTCATGAGCCGCATTCCCGCGACCGTCGTCACCGGCTTCCTGGGTGCCGGCAAGACCAGCCTGATCCAGAACCTGCTGCGCACCGCCGACGGCCGGAAGCTCGCCTTCGTCATCAACGAATTCGGCGAACTCGGCATCGACCGCGAGCTGATCCTGGGCTGCGGCATCGAAGGCTGCGAGGACGACGACATCGTCGAGCTCGCCAATGGCTGCATCTGCTGCACCGTCGCCGACGACTTCCTGCCTTCGATGAAGAAGCTGATCGAGCGCGCCGATCCGCCTGAGCACATCGTGATCGAGACCTCGGGCCTGGCGCTGCCGAAGCCGCTGGTCCAGGCGTTCAACTGGCCGGAGGTGAAGGCGCGCGCCACGGTCGACGGCGTGATCGCGGTGATCGACGCCGCCGCCGTCGCCTCGGGCCGCTTCGCCGACGATCCGGAAGCGGTGGCTCGGCAGCGCGCGGCCGATCCCAACCTCGATCACGAGAACCCGCTCGAGGAAGTGTTCGAGGACCAGCTCGCCTGTGCCGATCTCGTCGTGCTCAACAAGCGCGACCTGGTCTCGGCGGAGGAACTCGCGCGCGTCCGTGCCGAGATTGCGGCGGCGCTGCGCCCGGGCGTCAGGGTCGTGGAATCGAAGCAAGGCGACCTGCCGGCCTCCGCGCTGCTCGGCCTCGCCGCGGCTGCCGAGGACGACCTCGCCAGCCGCCCCTCGCACCATGATGCCGAGGAGGAGCATGACCACGAGGACTTCGAAAGCTTCTCGATCGCGCTCTCGGCGGTGAGCGATCCGGCGGCGCTGGAAGGGCGAATCCTGAAGGCAATCGAGAAGTTCGGCGTGCTCCGCGTGAAGGGCTTCGTCGATGTGCCGGGCAAGGCGCTCCGCCACGTGATCCAAGGCGTCGGGCCGCGCCTCGTCCGCCACTTCGACCGCGCTTGGAAGCCGGGCGAGACCCGCTCCAGCCGCATCGTCGTGATCGGTCTTAAAGGCCTCGATCGCAAGGGCATCGAGGCGGAGATCCGCGGCTGATGCATCTCCTCGTCGCCGAGCCTGGGAAGATCGACGGCGCGGAAGCCGTCGACCTCGGCCAGTCGCCCGGCGACGTGGTGGTGCTCACTTCCGCCGACACCGAGATCGCGGCGCTGGTCGCGGCGCGCCAGCGGCTGGGCGAGGGGCCGTCGCTGCGCGTCGCCAATCTCGGCCGGCTCCAGCACAACCTCTCGGTCGACATCCATGTCGATGCGGTGATCGCGCCGTCGAAGCTGGTCGTGGTGCGCCTGCTCGGCGGCCGTGCTTACTGGCCCTACGGCGTCGACCGCATCGTCGAGGTCTGCCGTGCCGGCGACATCCCGCTCGCGCTGCTGCCCGGCGACGACCGGCCCGACCCAGAGCTGGCGTCGCTGTCGACGCTCAAGCTGGAGGACGCCGACCGGCTCTGGCGCTATCTGGTCGAAGGCGGCGTCGCCAATGCCGAGCGCTTCCTTCGCATGGCATCGCATCTGATCGGCCGCGGCGATGCGCCGACTGAAGCCGAACCGTTGCCGCGCGTCGGCGTCTATCATGCGGCGTCGGGTGATCGTCCAGTCGCCGCGCTGGTGTTCTACCGGGCGCTGCTTCAGTCCGGCACGCTCGCGCCGGTCGATGCGCTGATCGAGGCGCTCGAGCGCAAAGGGCTCGCAGCCCAGGCGATATTCGCCGCTTCGCTGAAAGACGACGCGGCGAAGGCGCTGGTCGCGGAATCGAAGCCGGACATCGTGCTGAACGCGACCGCCTTCTCCGCCGGCACGCTCGACGGCAGCGATTGCCCGGTGCTCCAGGTCGTGTTCTCCGGCTCGACCGAGGAGAGCTGGGGCGCCGATGCGCGCGGGCTCCGCTCGGCCGATCTCGCGATGAACGTGGCGATGCCCGAGGTCGACGGGCGCATCCTCTCGCGCGCCGTCTCGTTCAAGACGTTGCGCGCGCGCGACGAGCTGACCGAAGCGGACATCGTTGACTACAAGCCGAAGCCGGACCGCGTCGAGTTCGTCGCGTCGCTGGCCGAGGCGTGGGTCAGGCTCCGTCGCACGGAGGCTTCAGAGCGTCGTGTCGCGCTGGTGCTCGCCAACTACCCGAACCGCGACGCCCGCATCGGCAACGGCGTCGGCCTCGACACGCCGGCCTCCACGGTCGAGGTGCTGGCGGCACTGGACGAAGCCGGCTACCGCGTCGACGGCCGGCCGGTCGACGGCGCCGCTTTGATGACTCGCCTGCTCGCAGGCCCTACGAACGCCGCCGGCGATCGTGTGGCGACCGTGATCCTGCCGCTCGACAGCTATCGCGCCTGGCTCGCGGCCCAGGCGCCGGGGACGCAGGCGGCGATCGACATGCGTTGGGGTGATGCCGCGACCGATCCCTTCATACGCGGCGACGGCTTCGCGCTCCCGGTGCATCTATTCGGCAATGTCGTCGTCGCAGTGCAGCCGGCGCGCGGCTACGGCATCGACCCCGAGGTGAGCTATCACGACCCCGACTTGGTGCCGCCGCACGGCTACTTCGCCTTCCATCTCTGGCTCCGGGAGGTTTTCGGCGCGCATGCCGTCGTCCATCTCGGCAAGCACGGCAACCTCGAATGGCTGCCGGGCAAGGCGACGGCGCTGTCGGCGCAATGCTGGCCGGAAGTGGCCCTGGGCGCGCTGCCGAACCTCTATCCTTTCATCGTCAATGATCCAGGCGAGGGGACGCAGGCCAAGCGGCGGGCCGGCGCGGTTATCGTCGACCACCTGACGCCGCCCTTGGCGCGCGCCGGCAGCTATGGCGCCCTCGCCGACCTCGAGCATCTGATCGACGAATACTATCACGCGGCCACGCTCGATCCTCGGCGCCTCGATCCGCTGGCCGAGGGTATTCTCGACCAATGCCGCAAGGCCGGGCTCGATCGCGACTGCGGCATCGAGGACGGCGATGACCGGCAGACCGCGCTCAAGAAGCTCGACCGCCATCTCTGCCGCCTCAAGGATCTACAGATCCGAGACGGGCTGCATGTCCTCGGCCGCTCGCCCGAGGGCGAGCGTCTTGACGCACTCCTGGTCGCGCTCGCCCGGGTGCCGCGCGGAACGCGTCCGGAGGACGCGTCGCTGATAGGCGCGCTGGCATCCGACCAGAAGCTCGGCATCGATCCGCTGCTCGACGAGGACGGGCGTGCGGTCGATCGGCTGGAGGCGGAGGCGCTGGATCTCGTCGCCGGACGGCGGGCCTGCGACCCCGCCTGGACCAGCACCGCCACGGTGCTCCGCGAGATCGAGACGCGGCTGCGCCCCGCGGTGGCGGCGTCTGGACCTGCGGAACGCAGGGCGCTGCTGACCGGCCTCGACGGGCGCTTCGTTCAACCCGGCCCCTCCGGCGCGCCGACGCGAGGCAAGCCCGAGGTGCTGCCGACGGGGCGCAACTTCTATTCGGTCGACACGCGCGCGGTGCCGACGCCGGCAGCCTGGACCCTCGGGTGGGCGTCGGCCTCCATGCTGGTCGATCGTCATGCACAGGAACATGGCGATTATCCGAAGCGCATCGCGCTCTCGGCCTGGGGCACGTCCTGCATGCGGACCGGCGGCGACGATGCCGCCCAGGCGCTGGCGCTGATGGGGGTGCGCCCGACCTGGGACGCCGGGTCACGGCGCGTCACCGGGTTCGAGATCATGCCGGCCTCGATCCTCGGGCGGCCACGCGTCGATGTCACGCTGCGGGTATCGGGCTTCTTCCGCGACGCGTTTCCGGGGCTCATCGACCTTGTGGACTCCGCCGCCCGCGCCGTCGCGCGCCTCGACGAGCCCGAGGACGTCAACCCGCTCGCCGCCGCCTTCGCGAGGGATCGCGCGGCGTTGATGGGCCGCGGCCTCGACGCGTCGACCGCTGAGCTCCGCGCCGGCTTCCGCGTCTTCGGCGCGAAGCCGGGCGCCTACGGCGCCGGGCTCCAGTCGCTGATCGAGCATCGGGGATGGAAGACCCAGTCCGATCTAGCCCAGGCCTTCCTCGCCTGGAGCAGCTTCGCCT
>CAZZLX010000148.1:0-7807 GCA_964655235.1 uncultured Rhizobium sp. | reverse complement strand
CCTTCGCCGCGACCCGCAAGGAGCCCAAGACCGTCGCGCTCGAGCCCGAGCCCGCACCGGAGCCCGTTCCGGCACCGGACTTCTCGAGGCTCGTCAGCGGCGACGACTGGGACCAAGTGCGCGATCAATTCTCGCTGTCGCGCGAAGTCGTCCATCTGAGCGCGCTGCTGTTCGCCTCGCACCCCGGCATCGTCAGCAACGCGATCGACGAGCATCGCCGGCGGCTCGATGCCGACCCGGTGCAGTACCTGCAGGAGAACAACGACCGCCTGCGCGACGCGAGCATGGCCGCGGCGGCGAAGTATCTCGGCGTCGAGACCAAGCAGATCGCGCTGACAGAGTCGACGACGATGGGCCTCGGCCTCGTCTATCACGGGCTCCGCCTCAAGCCCGGCCAGGAGATCCTGACGACCGAGCAGGACTACTACGTGACCTACGAGGCGACACGGCTGGCCGCGCGCCGCGCCGGCGCCACCGTGCGGCGCATCCCGCTGTTCGAGGACATCGACGAGATTTCCGAAACGGGGCTGGTCGAGCGCATCGCGACCGCAATCAAGCCCGAGACCCGCGTGCTGGCGCTCACCTGGGTGCATTCGTCGAGCGGCCTCAAGATCCCGGCACGGAAGATCGCGGACGCGGTCGCGGCGATCAACGCGACGCGCGCGGAGCCCGACCAGGTGCTGTTCGTGCTCGACGGCGTGCACGGCTTCGGCAACCAGGACGTGACGATGGAGTCGCTGGGATGCGACTTCCTGATCGTCAGCTGTCACAAGTGGCTGTTCGGGCCGCGCGGCACCGGTCTCGTCGCCGCGGGCAAGCGCGGCTTCAAGGACGTGATGCCCTCGATCCCGAGCTTCACCGACGGCGCGGCGTGGAGCGCCTGGCAGCGCGGCAGGGACTCGCCCGACGCGATCCAGACCGGCTGGGGCTTCATGCCCGGTGGCTTCAAGGCTTTCGAGCATCAATGGGCGCTGGCCGAGGCCTTCGCCTTTCACGAGGCGATCGGCAAGGCCAAGGTCGCCGAGCGCACGGCGGCGCTGAACACGCGGCTCAAGGATGGGCTCGCCGGCATCGCCCATGTGCGGCTGATGACGCCGCGCGCGCCCGAGCTTTCCGCCGGCATCGTCTCCTTCGACATCGAGGGCTTCACCCCGAACGCCGCGACCAAGCGGCTCCGCGAGCACCGCATCGTCGCCTCCGTCGCGCCCTACGCCCGCCCGCATGTGCGGCTCACGCCGGCGATCACCAACACGCCGGCCGAGATCGACTACGCGCTCGAGGTGATCGCGGACCTCCGACCGCCACAGACGGCGACGAGAACATCGGGAAAGAAGGGATAGCGATCCGGCGTTGACATCCCCCGCGCCTGCCCCCAAGAATGCGCGCGATGCGTCGCCGCGCCACCTTCGTCTCGAAGAAAAAACAGACCCGCTAGGGGTCTGCCGCCGGCCGCGCATCCGCGCTTCACCGTCAGGAACAACAGGACCCCTCCGGCTCAGGCAGGGGTCTTTTCGTTTTCATCGTCTCCCTTCCGCCGGAACTCCCAACCAGCAGAAGGGCTAATATGACCGTCACCTCGACTTCCCGCATCAGCGGCCTCTGGATTCCGCTGATCACGCCGTTCCGCGACGGCCGCATCGACGAAGCCTCCTTCGTCCGGCTGATCCGCCACCTTCTCTCCTCGCCGATCGACGGGATGATCGTCGCCGCGACCACCGGCGAGGGCCTGACCCTGAGCCACGAGGAGACGAAGCGCCTGGCCGAGCTGGCCGCCACGACCATCGCCGGCCGCGTGCCGCTCCATCTCGGCATCGCCGGCGCCGACACGCGCGCCCTCGGCCTCGCGATCGAGGGCACCCGTCGCTGGCCGGTCGAGGGCTATCTCGTCTCCTGCCCGTCCTATGTGCGGCCCTCGCAGGAAGGCCTTCGCCAGCATTTCCTCAAGCTCGCCGACGCGGCGGGCGAGCGGCCGCTCATCGTCTACAACATCCCCTATCGCACCGGCGTCAACCTCGCCAACGACACGCTGCTCCGCCTGGTCGAGGAACGACCCAACATCGTCGGGATCAAGGACTGCTGCGCCGACCCGCAGCAGTCGGTCGAGCTGATCGGCCGCCGCCCGCCGGGCTTCGCCGTGCTGACCGGCGAGGACGCGCAGTATTTCAGCGCGCTGACCCATGGCGCCGATGGCGGCATCACCGCCTCGGCGCATGTGAATCCCGGCGCCTTCGCCAAGATCCGCCGCGACCTGCTGGCCGGCGAATCCGACCTCGCGCGCGCCGCCTGGCACGGGCTCGTCGACATGGTCCGTCTCTTCTTCGCCGAGCCGAACCCGGCGCCGGTGAAGCACTGGCTCTGGCGCCAGGGCCTGATCGCCTCGCCGGAGCTGCGGCTGCCGATGACCGGCGTCACCGCGGCGCTGGCCGGAAGGCTCGACCGCCTGATGCAGTCCCGCGGCGTGACCAAGGTGGCGGCGGAGTAGAGCGGAGAGACCCACCTCCACCCTCCCCATCAAAGGCGGAGGGTTGGGGTGGGGGGCGAAGCCGCGCGTGATGTAGGCTCTCCCCCAACGAAGGAGCCACCTCATGGAAATGCGCACTCTCGGGCGGACCGGCGTGAAGGTGTCGGTGCTGGGCTTCGGCTGCGGCGCCGTCGGCGGGATGATGGTCAAGGGCAGCGCCGCCGACCAGGAGCGCGCCGTCGCCCGCGCGCTCGCGGCCGGCGTCACCTTCTTCGACACCGCGCCGATGTACGGCAATGGCGCCAGCGAGACCAATCTCGGCCGCGTGCTGGCGAGCTTGAAGCCCGAGATCTTCCTCGCCACCAAATGCACGGTGCTGCCGGAAGACCGCGGAGACATCGCCGGCGCCGTGGCGCGCTCGCTGGAAGCGAGCCTCAAGCGGCTCGGCCGGACCCATGTCGACCTGCTGCAGCTCCACAACCGCGTCGACTCATCCGGCACGGACCGGCCGCTGCCGGCCGAGGTCTTGATCGGCGAGGTCGCGCCCGCTTTTGAGAAGCTGAAGGCCCAAGGCAAGATCCGCTTCGCCGGCATCACGGCGCTCGGCGACACCGCGCTGCTCCATCGCGTCGTCGACTCGAAGGCCTTCGACACCGCCCAGATCTGCTTCAATCTGCTGAACCCGAGCGCCGCGATGCCGGTGCCGGCCGGCCTGCCGGCGCAGGACTTCAAGGGTCTCGCGACCAAGGCGAAGGACGCCGGCATGGGCCGCATCGGCATTCGCGTCTTCGCCGGCGGCGCCTTGAGCGGCAGCGAGGAGCGGCATCCGACCGGCGTGCCCAGCGTGCCGCCGATCGCCTCCGGTCCCGACTACGCCACCGACGTTAAGAACGCGCACCGCTTCGACCCGCTGATCGCGGCCGGCCGCGCCGCCAGCCTGATCGAGCTCGGCCTCCGCTTCGCGATCTCCTCCGACGCACTCTCGACCGTGCTGATCGGCACCTCGACGCTTGATCAGCTCGATACCGCGATCAAGGCGATCGAGAAGGGCAAGCTCTCCGCCGACGCGCTCTCGGCGATCGCCAAAGCCTGAACGCAAAACGGCCGAGGCCTCGCCGCCCCGGCCGCTCGGCGTGACGTCGACAACCAGGTCAGTTGTAGACGTGAATGACCTTCCGGCTGTCGCGCTCGACGACGACCGGCTGGTTGTTGATGATCGAGTAGCTGTAGGACTCGCGCTTCGGCACCACGATGGTCTCTGGCAGCGGGTGCACGGTCACCGTGTTCGGCAGGACCTGGCCGACCTGAACGTGGATCGACGGGTCGTCGACCGACTTGTACTTCTGGGTCGTCGAGTGCTCGCGGATCGTCGTGCCGTACTCGTTGGTCCAGGTCGTGGTGGTCGAGGTGGTGGTCTGCGCCGAGGCGACGCCGATCGTGGCGACCAGCGCGGCGGCCGCAACGGTCGAAAGCAGGGTCTTCTTCATCTTCAGATCTCCTCAATTCTCGTCGAGTGGGAACTGCGGGAAGAACACCCGAGAGCCGGGCCCGATCATCCGATACGCCGATTTAGCTGCTCCTCGGCACCGTCGTACCGCGCGAGGTACGTAGATGACGCGATCTGCCATTGAGGGCATGCAGCACCCGGCGTATGAGTCGGAGGTGGCGCCCTCCACCACCCTCCCCGATGCGACGGCTACTGCCGACTTCGCCGCGCTCGTCGCCCCGCTTCTGCGCGCCGGCGATATCGTGGCACTGCATGGCGAGCTCGGCGCGGGGAAGACGTTCTTCGCCCGTGCGGTGATCCAGGCCCTCGGCGGACCGGCGGAGGTGCCGTCGCCGACCTTCACGCTGGTGCAGACCTACGATCTCGCGCCAGTGCCGGTCTGGCATTTCGATCTCTATCGCCTCTCGCGACCGGAAGACGCGCATGAGCTCGACATCGAGGATGCATTCCTCGACGCGATCTCGCTGATCGAGTGGCCGGAGCGGCTGGGATCGCTGCTGCCGGAGGACCGGCTCGACGTGCACATCGCCTTCGGCAAGTCGGAGACCGAGCGCGTGGCGACGCTCGCCGGCGGGCCGTCCTGGACCGAGCGGCTGAAGGCGCTCGCATGAACCTGAAGACGATCCCGCCGGGCGTGCCGTTCCTCGACGCGCTGGCGGCGGGGCTCTGGGCGCGGAAGAAGGATCCGCTCGACCTCGCCGCGATGACCGTGCTGCTGCCGACACGGCGCGGCGCCCGCGCGCTCGCGGACGCGTTCCTCAGGGTGAGCGAGGGCGTGCCGCTGCTGCTGCCGAGGATGGTGCCGCTCGGCGACGTGGATGCGGCCGAGCTCGATCTCGGGCCGGCGGCGGATCTCGGCCTCGCGGAGTCGCTCGACCTGCCGCCGGCCATCGCCGAGCCCCGGCGCCTGCTGCTGCTGACGCGCCTGATCCTGGCCTCGCGCGAGGATCTGGTGCCGCATCACGCCGCACGCCTGGCGAAGGAGCTGGCGCGCCTGCTCGACCAGATCCACACCGAGGGCCTCGCCTTCGCCGACCTGCCGGCGCTGGTGCCCGGGGATCTGGCGCATCACTGGCAGCTGACGCTCGACTTCCTGAAGATCCTCTCGGAGCGCTGGCCCGAGGTGCTGAAGGAGGAAGGCGCGCTCGATCCCGCCGACCGGCGCTCGCGGCTGATCCGCCTCCAGGCCGAGGCCTGGGCCAAGGCGCCGCCCAAGGATCCGATCATCGTCGCCGGATCGACCGGCAGCATCCCGGCGACGGCCGACCTGATGAAGGTGGTGGCGTCGCTGCCGCTGGGCGAGGTCGTGCTGCCCGGCCTCGATTTCACCTGCGACGCGCGCACCTGGGAGGCGATCGGCGAGGAGCCGGTCCATCCGCAGCACACGATGCACCGGCTGCTGGCGCGGCTAGAGGTCGAGCGGAAGGACGTGGCCCTGTGGTCGGCGCAGGCGGTGTCGCCGCGCGCGAAGCTGCTGCAGCGGGCGCTGACGCCGGCCGCGACCTCCGACGATTGGCGCAGCCTGCCCGAGGTCGAGGAGGCGGCGGTCGCCGGGCTCTCCCGCCTCGACCTGCCGACCTCGGAAGCGGAGTCGCGCGCGATCGCGCTCGCCCTGCGCGAGGCGCTGGAGATCCCGGACGCGCGCGCCATGCTGGTGACGCCCGACCGCATGCTCGGCCGCCGCGTCGCCGCCGAGATGGCGCGCTGGAACATCGAGGTCGACGATTCCTCGGGCCAGCCGCTCACGGGCAGCGCGGTCGGCACCTACATGCGGCTGATCCTGACCGCGATCGAATCCGACCTGGCGCCGGTCGACCTGCTGGCGCTGCTCAAGCACCCGATCGCCTCGGGCGGGATCTCGACGCCGGCGTTCCGCGACCTCGGGCGCAGGCTCGAGCAGGCGGTGCTGCGCGGACCGCGACCGGCACCGGGCATCGCAGGTCTCAGAAGCGCGCTCGAAAGCGCCGAGATCAAGGACGCGCGCGAGAAGACGACGCTGCTGGCCTTCGTCGAGGATCTCGGCCGGCGCCTCGCGCCGCTGATCCAGGGCCTCGCGGGCGGCGAGGCGTCGCTGACGACGCATCTCGCCCACCACATCGAGGCGGCCGAGGCGCTGGCGGCGGACGATGCGTCGAGCGGGGCCGAGCGGCTCTGGCGCGGCGAGGCCGGCGAGATGCTGGGCACGTCGCTGGCCGAGATCAGCGAGGCCGCCGGCACCTTCGCGCTCGCGCGCGGCGCGGACTATCCGCAGCTCTACGACGCGTTGACCGAGGCTCTGGTCGTGCGCCCGCAACGCGGCCAGCATCCGCGCCTCTCGATCTTAGGACCGCTCGAAGCGCGATTGCAGACGGCGGAGGTCGTCGTCCTCGGCGGCCTCAACGAAGGCATCTGGCCGCCGGAGCCGCAGGCCGATCCGTGGCTATCGCGGCCGATGCGGGCACGCTTCGGCCTGCCGGCGCCCGAGCGGCGCATCGGCCTTTCGGCGCACGATTTCGCCGAGCTCGCCTCAGCCGAGCGCGTGGTGCTGACCCGGGCCGAGCGCGTCGACGGCACGCCCACCGTCGCGTCCCGCTGGCTGCTGCGCCTCGACGTCGTGCTCGGCGAGGAGGGATCGAAGCGCCTCAAGCGCGAGAGCGCCGTGCGCCGCGCCTGGGTCGAGGCGCTCGACGCGCCGGACGGGCCGCCGCGGCCGATCGCCCCGCCCGCGCCGCGGCCACCGGTGGAAGCGCGGCCGAAGCGCATGTCGGTCACCGAGATCGAGCGCTGGATGCGCGATCCTTACGCGATCTACGCGCGCCATGTGCTGGGACTGAAGGCGCTCGATCCGGTCGATGCCGACCCAGGCGTCGCCGAGCGCGGCCAGTTCATCCATGCGGCGCTCGACCGCTTCGTCCGCGACTTCCCCGACGGCATGCCGCACGACGCGCGCGAAAGGCTGCTGGCGATCGGCCGCACCGAGTTCGGCGCCGCGCTCGACCGGCCGGGCGTCCGCGCCTTCTGGTGGCCGCGCTTCGAGCGCATCGTCGACTGGTTCATCGAGACCGAGATCGCCCGGCGCCCGGCGCTCGCCGCCTCGGTCACCGAAGCGCATGGCCGGCTCGATCTCGGCGGCTTCACGCTGACCGGCTTCGCCGACCGCATCGACCGGCTGGAGTCCGGCGGCCTCGTCATCCTCGACTACAAAACCGGCGGCGTTCCTAAGGCAGACGAGGTCGCGCTCGGCCTGTCGCCGCAGCTGCCGCTGGAGGCGCTGATCGCCGAGGCCGGCGGCTTCGAGAACGTCGAGGCGGGCAAGGTCGAGGCGCTCGAATACTGGCGGCTCTCCGGCGCCGACCCGGCCGGCGAGATCCGAAGCCTCGCCGACGGCGATCCGCGTGCCCTGATCGAGGCCGCGCGCGCCGGCCTGCTCGCGCTCGTCGCGCGCTTCGCCGATCCGGCGACGCCCTACCTCTCGCGCCCCGATCCTGTGTCGGGCCCGCGCTACAGCGACTACGACCATCTCGCCCGGGTGAAGGAATGGTCGACGCTGGAGGGATGACCTCATGCCCCCGATAGCCCGCGTCCGTTCGGACGATCAGCTGCGCGCGGCGAGTCCCGACGCGTCCGTCTGGGTCGGCGCGTCGGCGGGATCGGGCAAGACCTCGGTGCTGTCCGACCGCGTGCTGCGCCTGATGCTGCTCGATGGCGCCAAGCCGGAGCGCCTGCTCTGCCTCACCTTCACCAAGGCGGCGGCGGCGGAGATGAAGACGCGCGTGATGGCCGAGCTCGCGCATTGGGCGGCGGCCGACGACGCGATGCTCGCCGACAGCCTGCACAAGCTCCTGGGCCGCGCCGCGACC
>CAZZLX010000147.1:0-7851 GCA_964655235.1 uncultured Rhizobium sp. | reverse complement strand
ATGACGGCGTCGACGCCGCCAGTGACGAGGCCGCGCGACTGGATCGTCAGCGCATCCTCGAGCGTCTGGTCGTCGATGTGACCGAGGCTCGGAAGCTTGGTGCCGGGGCCGATCGATCCCAGCACGAAGCGCTCGTCGGCGAACTCGGAGACGACCTCGCGCGCCAGCTCCGCCGCCCGCTTGTTGTACTCGAATGCCTTGTCCTCGAGCCCGAACTCGCCGAGCGTGATCGGCGAGCCGCCGAAGGTGTTGGTCTCGACGCAGTCGGCGCCGGCTTCGAGGAATCTTCGATGGAAGCCCTTGATGACGTCGGGACGTGACTCGCTCAGCACTTCCGAGCAGTTCTCGGCGCCGCGGAAGTCGCGTTCGACGTCGAGGTCCAGCGCCTGCAGGTGGCTGCCGAGGCCGCCGTCGCAGAGCAGCACGCGTTCGTCGAGGGCCTTGAGGAAGCGGCTCATGAAAAGTCCTTAGGCGGCCCGGCCGGCAGGCTGCGGGCGGACGCCGAGCAGATGGCAGATCGCGTAGGTCAGCTCGGCCCGGTTCAGCGTGTAGAAGTGGAACTCGCTGACTCCGTTGAACTCGAGCTTCTGGCAGAGCTCGGCGGCGGTGGCGAGCGCGACCAGGCGACGGGTCTCGGGATCGTCGTCGAGGCCGGCGAAACGCTCGGCGAGGCGCTGCGGCACCGAGATCTTGTTCGTCGCAGCGAACTTCACGACCTGGGCGAAGTTGGTCACCGGCAGGATGCCGGGAACGATCGGCACCTTGATCCCGGCACGGCGCGCCCGCTCGACGAAGCGAAGATAGGTCTCCGCCTCGAAGAAGAAGTTGGTGATCGCGCGCGTCGCGCCCGCGTCGATCTTGCGCTTCAGCGCATCGAGATCGGCCTCGGCCGAGGTCGCTTCCGGATGGACCTCGGGATAAGCCGCGACGCTGAGATCGAAGTCGGCGACCTTGGCGAGGCCTTCCACCAGCTCGTTCGCGTGGCGATACCCTTGGGGGTGGATGCCGATGCCGTCCGGCGGGACGTCGCCGCGCAGCGCCACCAGATGCTTGACGCCCATCCGCGCATAGCTGCGCGCGACCTCGTCGACCTCGGCGCGGCTGGCGCCGACGCAGGTGAGATGCGCCGCCGGCGTCAGCGACGTCTCCTTGAGGATGCGGGCGACGGTCGCATGCGTGCGGGCGCGCGTCGATCCGCCGGCACCGTAGGTGACCGACACGAAGCGGGGATTCAGAGGTGCCAGGCGCTGGATCGCCTGCCACAGCGACTGTTCCATCGCCTCGGTCTTCGGCGGAAAGAACTCGAAGGAGACGAGCGGGTTCATGCCTGCCCTCCCGAAGCGGTGCGGGTCGGATCGTTGGCGGGCGAGCTGCGCGGGCGACGCTGGCTCTCAGCCGGTCGGCGGCCGATCCAGAGACCTACGGTCAGCGGCCGCCCCGGCAGCTGGACCGGTGGCTCAGCGGCAAGGCCGGCGGCCTTCAGCCATCCCTGGATCTCGGTGTCCGAAAATCCGAGCCGGCGATGGGCGTGGTCCCGCCGCAGCTCCTCGAGGTCGTGCGGCGCGAAGTCGACGATCGCCAGCCGCCCGCCGGGCGCCAGCGTCCGTGCCGCCTCGGCCGTCGCCTGATCGGGCCGTTCGGAATAGTGCAGCACCTGGTGGATGACGACGTGGTCGAAGCTCCGGTCGGCGATCGGGAGCGTGTACATGTCGGCGAGCCGGACCGAACAATGGCGCAGCCCCGCCCTGTCGAGGTTGGTGCGGGCGACGGCCAGCATCTCGCGAGACGAATCGACACCGAGGCCGCGCTCGACCTTGGGCCCGAGGAGCTCGAGAATCCGTCCGGTGCCGGTGCCGATGTCGAGGAGCGACCCGCGACCGTCCAGTTCAAGCGCGGCGGTCAGCGCCGATTCGACCTCGGCCTCGTCGACATGGAGCGACCGGATGCGATGCCACTCGGGCGCATTGACGCGGAAATAGGCAGAGGCCGACTCGGCGCGGGTCCGGCGGATCTCGGCAAGCCGGGCCCGGTCGCGCTGCAGGGTCGGGTCCTCGGCCGGAAGGGCGGCCACCAGCTCGCGGGCGAGACCGGCCGCCACGCCTGATCCGACCAGCCGGAAGAAGGCCCAGCTCCCCTCCTGGTAGCGCTCGAGAAGCCCGGCCTCGCCCATCAATTTCAGGTGACGCGAGATCCGCGGCTGGCTCTGCCCGAGAACCTGGGTGAGCTCGCTGACGGTCAGTTCCGCGTCGGCCAGCAAGGCCAGCAGCCGAAGCCTCGTAGGCTCGGCGGATGCCCGGAGAATGGTCAGAATGCGGTCCACGGTCATCAGGCCTTCAATCATATAAGGACATCTTTATATGCGAAAGCGTCTATGGGTGCAACTGTCGCCGTCCGGCCACAGGCGGAGACACCCTAGCCCCTTGAAGGGGCTGCCGTATGGCGTTTTGACGGGTCCTGTGGTACCCGGACGGTCCGTCTGGATTAACCGTTTCCTAACCACGAGCGCGCTATAAGTCGCGCCAGAGATCCCCACATATGTCCCGCGCCCGTCCCCTCGTCTCCTCTCTGATCGCTCCCCTGGTCGCCGCCGCGCTGCTGTCCGGATGTGCGTCGATGAACGACGACGCGCGCGATCCGCTCGAGCCGCTCAACCGCCACATCTTCGCGGTCAACCAGGCTGTCGACGTCGCCATCGTGCGTCCGATCGCGGTCACCTACCGCGACTGGGCGCCGGAGATCGTCAAGACCGCGGTCAACAACTTCCTCAATTACCTCAAGTCGCCGGTGATCCTCGCCAACGACCTGATGCAGGGCGAGTGGGAGCGCGCGAAGCAGACTGTGCAGCGCTTCGCCCACAACTCGCTGGCGCTCGGTCTCGTGGACCTGGCCGCGCCGACGATCCCGTTCCACGACGAGGACTTCGGCCAGACGCTCGCCGTTTGGGGCATCGGCGAGGGCCCCTACCTGGTGCTGCCGCTGATCGGCCCGTCCAATCCGCGCGACGGCATCGGGCTCGTGGTCGACTGGTTCATCGACCCGGTCTACTGGGTCGCCGAGGCGAACCATTGGGACGGCTTCATCTACGGCCGCACCGCTGCGCGCGTAATTACCGCGCGTGTCGATACATTGAAGGTGACCGACGATCTGGAGCGGACCTCGCTCGACTACTACGCCGCGATCCGTGATATCTATCGGCAGCGGCGCGCCGACGAGATTCGCAACCGGTCGACGCCGCGCGCAGCCTTCGGCGCCGACAAGGCACAGACTTTCGAGGAGTCGGCGCGACCGGCGCTGACCAACTAGGGATGCTCGATCGCCGTTTCTTCCTGGCTTCGGTCGCCGCGGCGCTCGCAGCACCGCCGGCATTTGCCGCCGTCGATCCGGAAGCGGCGAAATCGTTCATCCGATCGCTCGCCAACGACGCGATCCAGCTGATGGGACGCAAGGATCTCCCGCAGGCCGAGCGCATCCAGAAGTTTCGCGAGCTGTTCACCCGCGGCTTCGACGTCGAGGCGATCGGCCGCTTCGTGCTTGGCCGCTACTGGCGCGACGCGACCGAGCCCGAGCAGAGGGAATACCTGAAGCTCTTCGAGGACCTGATCCTCGCCACGTACGCGGGTCGCTTCAGCGAGTATTCCGGCGAGACGCTGACCGTGCTGGACGTGCGGCCCGACGAGGATCGGTTCACCGTCGTGACCAGCCAGATCAACCGGACCGGCGGCAACCCGCCGATCCGCCTCGATTGGCGTGTCGCCGAGGGCAACGGCGGCTTCAAGATCGTGGACGTGATCGTCGAAGCGGTCAGCATGAGCGTGACCCAGCGCTCGGAATTCGCCTCGGTGATCCAGCGCGGCGGCGGCAAGGTCGGGAGCCTGCTGGCGGCGCTCCGCGACAAGACCAAAACGTTGCAGACGAGATAGGCGATGACGGCCTACATCATCGGCGAGATCGAGATCACCGATCCTGAGGCGTACAAGCGCTACACCGCGCAGACGCCCGGCGTGATCGGCAAACACGGCGGACGCTTCATCGTCCGCGGCGGCAACGGCGAGGCGGTCGAAGGCGCGGCGCCGAAGCGCGTGGTCGTGATCGAGTTCCCGGACCGCGCCACGGCCAAGCGCTTCTACCAGTCGCCCGAGTACCAGGAGATCCTGAAGATCCGGCTCTCCGCCTCGTCGGGGCGCCTCTTTCTCGTCGACGGCGTCGACTCGCCCAATCCTCCGGCCGGCGTCTGACCTCTTCGCCTAGGTCGTGCGTCCGCGCGCGACCTCGTGCAGCCAGCCGCGGAAGGCGACGAGGCCCGCCTCCTCGGCGCGCTCCCGTCGATAGGCAATGTACCAGGCGCGGCGCTTCGGCACCGCCAGCTTGAAGGGCCGCACCAGCCGCTTCGCCGCGAGATCATCGACGACATAGGGACGCAAACCCATCGCGATGCCGACGCCGTCGAGCGCCGCCTGCAGCGCCATCGCGTAGGTGCCGAAGCTCGGCCCACGCGCGGTCAGCGCATCGATACCGGCAGCGGCGAGCCATTGCGTCCAGTCCTCCGTGGAATGAGTGACGTCGAGGAGAACCGCGTCGCCGAGATCCTCCGGCCGCTTGAGCCGCCTGGCCACCGCGGGCGTGCAGACGGGAAACATCTCCGCAGAGAACAACGGTTCGGCGACGTAGCCCGGCCAGTCGCCGTCGCCGAGCTGCACGCCGCAGGTCCAATCGTCGCGGAGCGCCACCACGGCGCCGCCGGTGGTCAGCCTGACCTCTATTCCGGGGTGCGCCCGGTGAAAGTCGCCGAGCCTCGGGATCAGCCAGCGGATCGCGAAGGTCGGGCCGACGCCGACGGTGAGCACCCTGTCATCACGCGCCTGCGTCACCTGTTCGGTCAGGCGCGCGATACCGTCGAAGGCGGCGGTGAGGCCCGGTTGGAAGGCGCGGCCGCGGCGGGTGAGCATGAGTCCGTTAGGCTGCCGGTCGAACAGCGGGACCTTCAGCCGTTCCTCGAGCAGCCGCACCAGGCGGCTGACGGCAGCGGGGCTGACGCCGAGCTCGGTCGCGGCCGCGGTGAAGCTCCCGTGGCGAGCGGCGGCCTCGAACGCGCGAAGACCGTTGAGCGGCGGCAGTCGGCGCATTCTCACCCTCAGTTTTTCTTGGGGTAAGACTGAGTTATCCGTGTTTGCCGTGCAAGCCCTTCGGGCAGAGGATGCGGTCGTTCGCCGTGGGGGAGCCGTCGAAAATGTTGAGCATACCCGTCACCTTCGGCCTCGCCGCCTCGATCATCGCGACCTCGTTCCTGTCAGGCCTGTTCGGCATGGCCGGCGGCATGGTGCTGATGGGCCTGCTGCTCCTGCTGCTGCCGGTGCCTGCGGCGATGGTGCTGCACGGCATCACCCAGGTGGCATCCAACGGCGCGCGTGCCTGGCTCTGGCGGGCGCACATCGTCTGGCGCGTCTTCGCCGGATATTTCGTCGGCGCGGTGGCGGCCCTCGGCCTCTTCGCGATGATCCAGTTCGTGCCGAGCAAGGCGGTCGTGCTGATCTTCATCGGCCTGGCGCCGCTGACGGCGCTCGCCATGCCGGCCGGCATGATGCTGAACCTGCTGAAGCCGACGCACGCCGCGGCCTGCGGCCTCATCTGCACGGTGCTGCAGCTGGTCGCGGGCGTCTCCGGCCCGATCTTCGATGCGTTCTTCGTGCGCTCAGGCATGGACCGCAAGGCACAGGTCTCGACCAAGGCGGTAGCCCAGACCTTCGGCCACTTCGTGAAGCTGATCTACTTCGGCACCATCGTCGTCAGCGACGAGAGCTACGTCCATCCCGGCGTGATGGTGGTCGCCGTGTTGACGGCGATCGTCGGCACCTGGCTCTCGCGACGCATCCTCGAAGGCATGAGCGACCATGGGTTCAAGACCTGGAGCCAGCGGATCATCGTCACGATCTCCGCCGTCTATCTCGGCCAGGGCTTCTACCTCATCGTCGCGGGCCCTCCCTAGCGGCCAAGGCGACCAAGAGCTTCGACCTCGTCGAGCCAGCGCTGCCGGCGTCCACCAGACACGGCTTCAATGCTGCCGAGCACCAGATCGCGGACCGGCGAGAAGCCTACGAAGCCCAAGATGTTGCGCTTGAGCATCTTCAGCGCGTGCGCGCCGAAGTACCAGCGATAGACGAAGCCGGGCATGCCCATGGTGACGATGACCCGCGCCGACTTGCCCGTCAGCAGCGGCCGGAAGCCCATGGCGGTCTTCGCCTTCTCGGTCGCGAAACCGGGCTGGAACACGCGCTCGATGAAGCCCTTCAGCAGCGCGGGAAGGCATCCGTACCAGAGCGGGAAGACGACCACGAGATGGTGAGCGGCGCCGATCGCCCGTTGCGCCTCCTCGATGTCGGGCTCGAGCGGCTGCGGCTTGCTGAAGCCCTCGTGCAGGATCGGATCGAAACGCATCTGCGAGAGGAGGAACACGCGCGCGCGATGCCCGCCGGTTTCGGCACCGCGGCGGTAGGCCTCGGCCAGGGCCTCGCAATAGGTCCCGCGTCTCGGATGACCGACGATGATCGCGATGTCCGCCATGCATCTCTCCCGGCGATGGGAGGGAGCTTTCTAGGAAAGGCGACGGCGGTCCGCCTTGATCCAGCGCAAACTAGGTCCAGCCCGGTGGCGGGATGAAGCCGCCGACGAGCTTCTCCAGCCACTTCGCGGCGGCGATCGTCGTGCGGTCGCGGCCGAAGGCACCGATGATCTGAAGCCCGGCGGGCAATCCGTCGCGCGCAATCCCCGTCGGGGCCGCCGTCGACGGCAGGTGCGAGACGGTCGCGAGCCCGGCCCAGAAGAGATCGGCGCCATCGGGCACCCGGCCGCCGTTGACCGTGACGAAGCGCTTGCGCCAATCGGTCTCGGTCGTATGGGGGAAGGCCGTCACCGGCGCAATCGGGCAGATCAGCACGTCCCAGGACTCGAAGAATTTCGCCCAGGCGAGCCGCAGCTTGGAGCGCGCCTCCAGCCAGGCGCTCATGTCGCGGGCGCTTTCCATGCCGCCGCTCATGAGACGCTCGTAGCCGGCGTGAGCGAGATCGGCATCGGGCCGCGCCGTGTCGCCGATCGTCGCGCCCGCCCTCGCGATTGCCTCGACCGCTGCCTGCAGCCGGTCGCCGACAGCCGCATCGATCGGCGAGCGCGGGTCGTCGGCCCAGACAGCCACGCGAAGATCCTTGAAGCCGTCGGCGACCGCAGGCGGCAGATCGAGCTTCCAGGCGGTCGCGAGCGCGCCGTCGGCCCCGGCGAGCAGCCCCAGCGCAAGATCGAGGTCTTCGGCCGAACGCGCCATCGGACCGACGACCGCAAGCGTGTCGTTGCCGCCGACGACGCCGGGCGGCGCATGCCCGCGGCCGGGCACGATGTTGAGGCTCGGCTTGTGCGCGTAGATGCCGCAATAGTGCGCAGGATTGCGGAGGGAACCGCCGAGATCGCTGCCGGCCTCGAGGCCGGTCAGTCCCGCTGCCAGCGCGGCCGAGGAGCCCCCGGACGAGCCTCCCGGCGTCCGCTCGAGATTCCAGGGATTGCACGTGCGGCCGTAGATCTCGTTATAAGCCTGATTGTCGCCGAGCATCCTCGGCACGTTGGTCTTGCCGAAGACGATCGCGCCGGCGCGCTTGTAGCGCTCGACCACTGCCGAGTCCGCTGCCGCGACGTTGTCCTTCCAGTCGGGATTGCCCCAGGTGGTCTTCCATCCAGCGACGTCGAAGGATTCCTTCACCGTCACCGGCAAGCCGTGCAGCGGTCCCTTCACCTCGCCGCGGGCGAGCTCGCGGTCGGCCTCGCGCGCGCGCTCCATCGCCTTGTCGGCATCGAGCACGACGATCGCGT
>CAZZLX010000146.1:0-7853 GCA_964655235.1 uncultured Rhizobium sp. | reverse complement strand
CAGCCGATTCTTCGGGTCATGCTGCTGTCGGAGCACACGCTCTGCAGCGACGACGACAATGGGCTCACCAACACCCGCACTACGCTCAAGAGCTGGCCGGTGCATCTCGTGCACTGGAACATGCCCTATCACGCCGAGCATCATCTCTACCCGTCGATCCCGTTCTTCCGCCTGCCGCAGGCACACAAGGAAATCGGAGATCGCTTCGCCCACGTGGCGCCGAGCTATTTCGAAACCCAGAAGCAGATCCTGAGACGGATCACGGGGCGCCCATGAGCGGAAACGTGCAGACCTTCGAGGCCGGCGACGTCGTCCTCCAGTCGGGGATCACGCTGAAGGGCGCCAAGATCGTCTATGCGACCTACGGGACGCTGGCGCCCGACAAGTCGAACGTCATCGTCTATCCGACCTCGTACTCCGCCCAGCACGTCGACATCGACTGGCTGATCCGGCCGGGCGGCATCCTCGATCCGACGAAGTACTTCGTCGTCATCCCGAACATGTTCGGCAACGGCCTCTCGACCTCGCCCAGCAACGTGGCGCCGCCGCTCGACAAGGGCCGCTATCCGAACGTCTCCGTCTACGACAACGTCGTCACTCAGCGCCGGATGATGCGCGAGGTCTTCGGGGTCGAGAAGGTGAAGGCGGTCTACGGCTGGTCGATGGGCGGGCAGCAGGCCTATCACTGGGGCGCGCTGTTCCCGGAGGCCGTGGGCCGCATCATCTGTTCCTGCACCTCGGCGAAGACCTCCGAGCACAACAAGGTGTTCCTGGAGGGCGTGCGCGCGGCGCTGACCGCCGACGAGGCGTTCCAGGACGGCTGGTTCCACCGCACGCCGGTGCGCGGCTTCCGCGCCATGGCGCGCGTCTATGCCGGCTGGGCGATCTCGCAGACCTGGTATCGCGAGAAGGTCTACCTGACCCAAGGCTTCGCCTCGCTCGAGGATTTCCTCGTGCATGGCTGGGAGGCCAACTACTTCCTCCGCCGCGACGCCAACAACCTGCTGGCCCAGCTCTGGACCTGGCAATACGGCGACATCTCCGCCAACGACAAGTACAAGGGCGACTTCAAGGCGGCGCTCAAGGGCATCACCTGTCCCGCGCTGGTGATGCCGGGCGACCACGACCTCTACTTCCAGGTCGCCGACAACGAGATCGAGGTCGCCGGCATGCCGAACGCGAAGCTGGTACCGATCAAGTCGATCTGGGGACATCGCGCCGGCAACCCGCTGGCGAATCCGGAGGACGAGCGCTTCGTCGCCAAGGTCGTCAACGACTTCCTGAACGCTTGAAGCGTATCTTCCGTCTGCCGCTCTCCTTATGCTGAGGGAGGGCCGGAACTATGGCAGGCCGGCAACGGGGCGGCGACCATGAGCGACAGGATTGCCGATCTCCGGGCTCGCCTCCGCCGGCTCGAGCACGAACTCGACGCCGCTATCGACGAAGAGCAGAAGCGGACCGAGCGAACCGTCCCGGCGGGATTTGCAGGTCCGGTACGCGACCAGCATCGCGGCTATCGGATCGGCCTCCTCGCCTATCTGTGGCGCGCGAGCCCGGTCTATCTCCTGGTTGCGTTGGCGACCTACCTGGTGATCATCCCGATCGCCCTGCTGGACCTGCTCGCGACCCTGCATCAGCGGGTCACATTTCCGATCTGCGGCATCCACCTCGTCCGGCGCACCGACTACGTCGCCATCGACCGCCACAAGCTCGGCTACCTGAATGCCATCGAGAAACTCAACTGCGTCTACTGCGGCTACTCGAACGGCGTCATCGCCTATGTGCGCGAGATCGCCAGCCGTACCGAGCAGTTCTGGTGCCCGATCAAGCACGCCAAGCTGATCCGCTCACCGCATCGGCGCTATCCCGACTTTCTCGAGTACGGCGACGCACAGGGGTATCGCGAGAAGCTGGAGGCGTACCGCCGCGAGGCCGGCGAGCGATAGGCGCGATCAACGGCCGTCGAGCGTATAGAACTTCCAGCGCGTGGGATCGTTCATCACCAGCTGCGGCGGCCGGCCCGTCAGCGACATCCAGCGCGAGCGATACCAGGCGACGGCTGCGAGGTCGAAGGCGATGCCCTCCGCCGGCGGCCCGGAGACACCGAGCGCGCTCCACGGGATCTTCGCCTCGAAGGTGATGCGCGGCTGGTCGGAGCCGAAGTAACGCACCTCGCCACCGCCGACCGGCACGCAGTTGGACTCCTCGATCCGGCACAGCTCGGCGCGCATGCGCTGCGACCCGCCGGCGATGCCCTCGCGCGGCGGAAGAACATGGATGCGGAAGCGCCGGGCGCCCTTGCCGGCATCGACGCCGAGGTCGACGCGGAAGGCCTCGCTCCGCGGGAACTCTTCGCCGTAGGCGAGCAGATCGAGGTCGTAGTAGTCCATGCCGATCACCGCCAGCGACAATCCCTCGCCGCTCCAGGCGGCATAGGCCTCGCCGAAGGCGACCTCGCCTGGCTGGGCGATCAGCGGGGGCAGCAGCGCGCGCGACTTGGGCCAGTCGGTCAGGACCGCATCGTCGGTCCTGATCTCCGCGCGGGGGAGCGAGGTCCGCGCCCGCGACGGCGGCTGGCCCGGCTGCGCATGCAGCTTGGCTGCCTCCCGGTTCGACTTCGTCAGCGCTTCGATCAGCTGCTCGTAGGGCTGGTCGGTGATGTCGACGAGGCCGAAGTTGTAGTCCTCGCCGTCGGAGCGGCCGCCCGGCGGATGGTCGTGGAACTGGAACCAGTGGATGCCGACGACATCGGAGAGCTGCGCGAAGCGACGTGTCGCAGCCCCGGCACCGGCCGCACGCTCGGCCTGCGTGCCGACGGTCATCAGGTGGCCGTTGTTGCGGTTGCCCGAGCGGTTCTCGCGTGCGGCGAAGAACCACTCGGAGATCAGCACCGGCTTCCGCTGCGTGATCTTGGCGATGCCTTCGAAGAAGTAGCGGGCGACCCAGCCGTCCGGCGCGTCGACGTTGTAGTTGGTCGAGATCACGTCGACGTAGGGAGCCATCGCCGCGATCGCATCGGGGTCGTAGTAGATCGGCAGCCGGTCGCCGAGGACCAGCGCGTCCGGGTCGGCCGCCTTCAGCGCCTCCGCCATCGTCTTGTAGTAGAGGCCGGAGATCTGCCTGGCCCAGATCCGGACGAAATCGATGCCGCGCCCGCCGGGCTTGAGACGTACCGGCTCGCCCTCGCTCGCCAGAAGGTCGGCGAACGACGCGATGCCCTTCGGGGGAATGAAGTCCCGCGCGAAACGGCTGAAGTCGTCTTTGTAGTGCGCCGCCAGCGCCTCGATCATCCGCTGCTTGGTGATGCTCCGCGGCGGTTCCTGGGCGTAGAAGGTGAACAGCGCGCCGCGCCACCAGCCAACCTCGTTGTCGGTGTAGTAGCCGATCCGGCGCGGATCTCCGCGATAGGGCTCGACCAGCTTGCGCGCCAGCTCGCGTGCCCTGGCCTCGGTTTCCGGCGCGTAGGGGTCGAACCAGTGGAAGCGCGCGTTGCGCCCAAGTTCGAGGTTCGGTGTGAAGGGAAAGTCGAGTCGCTTGGTATCGAGCGACCAGCCGCCGGCGGTGTTGAAGCCCCATTCGACAAGGCGGACGCGGTTGCGCTTCGCCCAGTCGTCGATGCTCGGATCGGTGTGGCTCCAGTGATAGCGGCGTTCGGCGTTCAGATACGAGGCGCCGCCGTCGATGACGTTGACGCCGAGCGAAAACATCCGGTCGCCGCAGGGCGTCACCAGCCAGGACGCGCCGTCATCGCGTGCAGTCGACCAGCGGCTGGACGGAGCCTTGCCGAAGTCGGCGCAGGCGCAAGCGGTTGCCGGCGCCAGCGCCAGCAGCGCGGCCAGGATCCAGCGCATCAACGGAGGCGGCCCAGATACGCCAGCAGCCGTCGCTGCCATTCGACGCAGCCGACGGCGCGATAGAGGCGGGCCGCGTAGTTGATCGCCGAGATCGCGGTCTGGCGCTCGCTCTCCACGCAGGCGATCCCGACCATGGTCAGCACATCGGCTTCGGCCACGCGGTCGCCGATCATCTGGTAGAGCATCCGGGCTTCGCCGTAGGCGAGGCAGGCCGCATCGAGCCGGCCGCGTGCGGCATCCAGGTCGCCGATGGCGCGCATCGAGGTCGCCTCGCCGGCCTTGTCGCCGATGCGCCCGAACATCGCGCGGGCGTGGGTGAAGTTGACCTTGGCGAGGTCGCCATTGTCGAGGAGGCCATCGAGCTGGCCGAGGTCGAGCAGCGCCTGAGCCTGCTCGCGCTGGCCGCCGATGGCGCGGTAGAGCGTATATGCGCCGCGCATCAGCTCATGCCCCTGGCGCGTGCTGCCCGCTTGGCGTTCGATATGGCCGAGTCCCTTCATGGCTTCGGCTTCGATCGTCGTGTCCTGGACGCTGCGGCCGAGCGCACGGCCCTTTTCGTACTGGCTGCGCGCCTCGTTCAGGTTGCCGATCAGGCGTTCGAGCTCGGCGATCCCGATATGCACACGGGCCTCGCCCGGCTTGTCCTTCGCCTCGACGAACATATTCGTGCATTGCGCGGCCGAGGCGCGCGCATTGATGAAACGGATAGTCGCGCGCTTGAGGTCGCCGCGGCCGGAGAGGAGCTCGCCTTCGCCAAAGCGCCGGCCGGCGATCTTGAACTGCTCGACCGCCGCGACCGCGGAGTCCTTGGCTTCGCGCGGACGCTCCATCATCCGGAGGATCTCGGCCAGCGATTGACGGACGACGCCTTCGCCGACCGGATCGCTGACGGTCTTGTAGATGGTGAGCGCGCGCTCGTAGCGGGTGACGGCCTCGGAGCTGTTTCGGCGTACCCGCTCGATGTCGGCGCGGCATGTGAGCGAATGCGCTTCACCCGAGCGGTCGCCCGACTGGCTGAAGGCGAAGCGGGCGAAGTCGAACCCGGTCGTAGCCTCCTCGGGCTTGCCCTGGCGCACGGCGATCTCGGCGAGCGCCAGGCTCGTCTCGCCTTCGGAGTAGCGGTCGGCGGTGCGGACGGACAGCTCGCGCGCCTGGTCGTAGAAGCCCCGCGCCGGCTCGAAGGCGCTCTGGCGGATCTGCGCGCGCCCTTGCAACAGAAGCGCCTTGATCTGGCCGCGCTCGTCCTTGGCCTCGACGAACTGCTGCTGCGCGTCGGCGTAGAGGCTCTGCGCGTCGGCATACCGGGTCTGGGCTTCGGCGACCTCGCCCTGGCCCAGCATGGCCAGGCCGATGCCCTGCGGGTCCTTGGCCTCGCGCAGCAGCGAGACCGCTTCCTTGTAGTGCCGAAGCGCGTCGTCGAAGCGCTGCGCGTAGCGCATGCCGTCGCCCTGGATCCAGAAGCGGCTGCCGGCGGCCTTGGGGCCCGTGCCGATGCCGGTGCGGATCGCCTGCACGCCGCCGGATCGGCGGATGCGGCGCGACATGAACATGTCGATGCCCACGCAGATGGCACCGAAGACGAGAATCCCCTGGGCCACCAAGTCCCGGATGGGCTGCGGGTCCCCGAGCGTGAAAGGGTACGACCCGATCGCGGCCACGCCCGCACCGAGCACGATCAACCCGCGTCTCGCCCACGCGCCGCCGCCACGCGTCTTCGAAAGCGCGTTCGCCATCGCCTAGATGAGGCCCCTGGCGGGTGAACTCGACACTCGGCCCTCTATCGTCCCCGTTGCAGGTCCGCCAATCTCCGGTAGATCGGCGCGAGCAGGCCCGGCAGCAGATAAATAGGCAATTGCCCGACGGCGAAATAGAGGAAAACGTCGGGCGGCGCCGACGCGCCCAGCGAGCCTACGAGAACGGCAAGGTTGCGGTTGCCGCTGGTGACGCCGAGCGCCAGCGCGGTACGTCTCGGCAGGCCTGCGAAGATGGCCGCGCCGAGTAGCTGGAAGGAAAGGTTCGCGGCGAAGGCGGCGGCGACGAAGCCGCCTACCCGAAGCGGTTCGGCGATCGCGGCGTCGGTGATTCCATCCATTGCCGCGACCGCAAAAACGAGCAGGGTGAGAACGATGGCGCCATCGATTCGCTGCGGATGGCAGGCGATGGCGGCGACGCCGAAGATCCGGCGTCCGGCGAGCGCGATGACGAGCGCACCGAAGGTGATGAGCGCCAGTCTCAGGAACAGCGCCGCCACATCGAGGCCGAGGTCGATGCCGGCGAGCATCAGCGCCAGCGGTGGCAGCGTAAGCGGCATGACGAAGGTCGCGAGAACCGTTCCGACCAGGGCGAGGGTGCCTTCGAGCCCGAGCAGGACGGCGATCGATGGCGCCGCGATCAGCGGCGGCGATGCCGCCCACAGCAGCATTGCTTCGGCGAGTCCTGGCGGCAGGCCGGCGATCGCGGTCGCCGCCGCCATCAGCGCGGGCGAGACGCCCAGCAGCCAGGCGACGAGCAGGAGTGCGAAAAGGGGCCGCTTGAGCTGACCCGAGAGCACCGTCCACTCCATCCGCATCAGGGTCAGCGCCAGCAGCAGCACCACCGACGGTGTCAGCAGGGGCCGGAAAAGCTGCGCCAGAGGCGGGACGGCGAGGCCCAGGAAGACGCCCGCGGCGAGCATCGTCTTGCCGTGCCGGCCGAGCCAGCCGAGGGCGCCTGCGAGCATGCGTCGACGCTAGCGGCTTTCGAAGACAGGGCCAATACGCTAGAGGAAAAGCCATGAAAGATGCTTGGCTCGCCGACTATCGCGACCACGTCCGCCCGGAGTGGATTGACTACAACGGCCACATGAATGTGGCGTACTACGTGCTCGCCTTCGACCGGGCGAGCGACGTGATGTTCGACCGCGTCGGCCTCGGCCAGGCTCATCGCGAGGCGACCAACCAGGGCTTCTTCGTGGTCGAGGCGCACGTCATCTACGGCCGCGAAGTGCTGGAGAGCGACCCGCTCCGCTTCGATGGCTGGGTGGTCGAGGCCGGTGAGCGAAAGCTTCGATACTTCCTCGAGATGTTCCACGCCGAGAAAGGCTATCGCGCCGCGGCAGCCGAGTTCATCGGGCTCAACGTCGATCTCGGAACAAGACGCTCGGTTCCTTTTCCAGGGGCTTTGCGCCTGCGGCTCGAGGCGGCGGCGGCCAAGGATCGCGCCCGCGGGCTGCCGGCGGAGATCGGGCGAGCGATCGGGCAGCCGCGTCCTGCGAAACCGGAACGGACTTGAGTCCGCACGGCCGATTGGCTACGTCCGATGGCAAGGGCGAGCCGCCTGAAGCGGCCGCCACGGGGGGCTTGGTGCAGGATCGGGAGCAGGCGGATTTCTTCGCCCGCAATGCGCTGACGCGCATGACCGTGCTCGGCATTCCGCCGACGCCGGAAAACTTCGTGGTCTGGTACGCCTACTTCAGCAACCGGCCTCCGATCCTGAAGAAGGCAGTCGACCTGCTGACCGCCGGCGGCCGTCCGGTCGACGCCGCGCTGACCGCCGAGATCCATCGCCGCTTTTTCGCCCAGGACGTCGCGACCACGGAGGTCATGGAGGCGTCCGAGACCGTCGACACGCTGCTGGCGCGCCTGATGGATCAGGTGTCGACGCAGGCGCGCGGCGCCGAGGCCTATCGTGGCGCTCTGGCCGACGCCGCGACCGAGCTCAAAGGCGGGGAGATCGACGGCATCGTTTCGAGGCTGGTCGCGGAAACGCATCGCATGGCCGCGCTCAACCGCGACATGCAGGCTCACCTGAGGGCGGCTGGGTCGGAGATCGACGGTCTCCGCCAGAGCCTGGGCGAGGCGCGCGAACAGGCCGAGACCGACTCGCTGACCGCCATCGCCAACCGCAAGCGCTTCGACCAGACGATCCGCAAGGCGATCGCGGACACGGTCGAGCGCGAGGAGCCGCTGACCCTGCTGATGGTCGACATCGACCACTTCAAGCGCTACAACGACACCTACG
>CAZZLX010000145.1:0-7856 GCA_964655235.1 uncultured Rhizobium sp. | reverse complement strand
GTCGCGGACATGGACGTAGTTGCGTTTGAAATGCGGCTCGAACAGCACGACGGCGCGGTCGTTGACGGCGCGGTAGACGAAGTCGTTGACCAGCAGGTCGAGGCGCATGCGCGGCGACATGCCGAAGACGGTCGCCAGCCGGAAGCTGATCGAGTTGTCGCGCTCGAGCGCGATCTGCTCGGCCTCGACCTTGGTGCGGCCGTAGAGCGACAGGGGGTTGAGGGAATCCTTCTCGGTCACCGGCTTGCCCGGCTGGCCGATGCCGTAGCCGGAATTGGTGATCGGCATCAGCAGGCGCTGGGTCTTCGACAGCAGCTTGCAGAGCGTCTCGACCGCATCGCGGTTGACGGTGACGGCGGCGGTCTTGTCGCGGTCGCAGAGCGGGGCACCGACCATGGCCGCCAGCGGGATCACCACGTCGGCGTTCTTCACGTGCGGCTTCAGCGCCGCCTCGTCGCGGGCGTCGCCCCGCACCGGCGTGAAGTTCGGGTCGGCGACGATGTGGTTCAGCGGCGCCTGGTTGAACAGGAAGTTGTCGAGCACCGTGACCTTGTGGCCGTCGGCCAGCAGGGCAGGGGCCAGCGTCGACCCCAGATAGCCGGCGCCGCCGGTGATCAGGATGTTGAGTTTTTCAGCCATGTTTCTGTCCCGACGAAGCCGGTCTTCCGGATGGAAGCGGCGTTAGCTCAGTTGCAGGCGCGATCCAGGACCTCGCGCAGCTTCGTAATCTGCGGGGTCAGGTCGAACGGATGGTTACCGACGAAGAAGCCGAAGTCGTGGGCCATGTCCGCGTTGGGCGTGGCGCCGCCGACGACCTCGTAGTCGTAGTATTTGATCACGTCGTGGCGAAGGAAGTTGCCGCCGGTGATGATGCGGTAGCCGATGTCGGCATCCTTCAGCGCCTTCATCGCCCGCTCTCGGGCGATGTGGTACTTCGGATTCAGGATCATCGTGAACGAGAAGGCCGACGACTTGCCGTTCTCCTTCTGGATGATGAAGCGGTCGTCGTCCTTGAACAGCTTCTGGAACAGGGCCCAGTTCTTGCGGCGCTCCTCGGTGAACTTCGGCAGCTTCTTCAGCTGCTCGACGCCGATGGCGCCGCTCATCTCGATCGGGCGCACGTTGTAGCCCGGCAGGATGAAGCGATAGGCCTCGTAGAAGTCGGTGCTCTTGCCCTCGAAGATCGTCGTCGGCTGCGGCACGTCGCGGGTCCAGCCGTGGTTGCGCATGGCGCGCAGCAGGTGGAACAGCTCCTCGTCGTCCGTCGTCACCATCCCGCCTTCCATGGTCGAGATGTGGTGCGAGAAGAACGTGGACCAGGAGTTGAGGTCGCCGAAGGTGCCGGCCTTCCTGCCGCTGAGCTCGGCGTCCATCGACTCGCAATTGTCCTCGAAGAAGTAGAGGCCGTGCTTGTCGCAGAAGCGGCGCATGACGTCGAGAGCAGCCGGGTTGCCGAGGATCGAGACCGCGACCAGCAGCTTGGTCTTCGGCGTCAGCGCCTTCTCGAGCTGCTTCTCGTCCAGGTTCAGCGTGTTGACGTCGACGTCGACGAAGCGGAGCTTGAGGCCGTACTGGTGAAGCGGGTGATAGGTGGTCGCCCACGAGATCGCCGGCACGATCGCCTCGTCGCCGCGCTGGAGCGGGTTCTTCTTCTTGTAGAACAGGGAGGCGACGGCGACCAGGTTCGCCGAGGAGCCCGAGTTGACCATCACCGCGTACTTCTGGCCGAAGTACCTAGCGAAGGCCTCCTCGAACTCGCGCACGTTCTTGCCCATCGTGAACATGCCGGAGTCGACCACCTTCTGGATGGCCTTGAGCTCCTCATCGCCCCAGGTCGGGGCGGCCAATTCGTAGAACATGATCTAAAAGGGTCCGCGGAACTGCATCTGATACGCCAATTGTGCCTTCTTCGGGTCCGGCTTCCAGCGCTTCGCCTTCGGCTTCACCAGCGCAAAGGCGGCCTCGGCGATGGTCGCGGGGTTGGGATAGAAGAGCTGCTCGAGCGACGGCGTCGTCGGGCAGGTGGTGGGCGCGAAGCCCATGCGCTGCACGCGGATCCCGCTGTCCGGCCCGGTCTCCTCGATCACGCGGGCGATGATCTCGGCCGACGCGCCGCAGGTGAGCCACGCATTATCGACGACCATCAGGCGCTTGGTGCGCCGGACTGACTTGACGATGGTATCGATGTCGAGGGGCATCAGCGTGATGGGATCGATCACCTCGGCGGAGATGCCGGCATCCGCCAGCAGCTCGTGGGCGCGCAGGCACTCGACCACCATGTTCGAGACGCCGACCAGCGTAACGTCGGAGCCCTTGGCGACCGTGCGGGCCTTGCCGAACGGCACCGTGTAGGACTCGTTCGGCGTGTAGGCCTCGGTCGGATAGAGCAGACGGTGCTCGACGAAGATCGTCGGGTTGTTGTCGCGGATGGCCTGGATCAGGCAGCCCTTCGCGTCGTGGGCGTTGGACGGCGCGACGACCTTCAAGCCGGGGACGTGCATGAACATCGAGTGCAGGCCCTGCGAGTGCTGGGCGCCTTGGCCCCAGGACTTGCCGATCATGCTGCGCACGACGATCGGCACCTGCACGTTGCCGCCGTACATATAGTGCGCCTTGGCGGCCATGTTCACGAGCTGGTTCATGCAGAGCATGAGGAAGTCCATGCGGATATGCACATGGATCGGCCGCATGCCGGCCATCGCGGCGCCGATGGCGACGCCGGTCATGCCGTCCTCGGACAGCGGCGTGTTGAACACGCGGTTCGGACCGAACTCCTGCTGAAGGCCGAGCGTCGACCCCTGGATGCCCTTGGGGTCGTCTACGTCGAGGCCGAAGAGGAAGACGGACGGATCGAGCTTCATCTCCTGAGCCACCGCCTCGCGCAGCGCGTCGACATAGCGCAGCAGGCGGCCGCCGGCAGCCTTCTCGGCACCGGCGCCGGCCTTTGCTTTGCTCGCGGGAGCTTTTCTTGCCGGCTTCCTGGAGGGCTTCGCCTTAATCGGCATAGATGTCCTCCATCAGCGCCTTCGGCGCGGGGAAGGGGCTCTTGTCCGCGAATGCCACCGCGTCCGCAATCTCCTTCTCCACCGACTTGTCGATGCGCGCACGGGTCTTGGCGTCCAGCATCTCGCCGACCCGCTTCACCTGGTCGTTCTCGACCCAGGGCGCCAATTCGTGCTTGCCGCGGTGCCCGAAGTCGAAGTCCTCGTTCGGGCCCACATGCTCGAGCCAGCGATAGGTCAGGCACTCCATGAACACCGGGCCTTCGCCCTTGCGCATGTAGTCGACCGCCCACTCGGTGACGTTGCGGATCGAGAAGACGTCGCCGTCCTCGATGCGGAAGGTCGGAATGTCGAAGGTCGCGACCCGCTCGCACAGCTTGCCGCTCGCCCACCGTTTGGCGAGGCCGGTGTAGATGGCGAATCCGTTATTCTCGCAGACGAACAGGATAGGCAGCTTGTGTAGGGAGGCGAAGTTGAGGCTCTCGTAGAAGCAGCCTTCCTCGGTCGCGCCGTCGCCGAAGAACGCGGCGACCACGTTGCCGGTCTTGCGCAGCTTCTGGGCCAGGGCCCAGCCGGCGGCGATCGGGATCGTGGTGCCGACGACCGCGGAGGAGCCGATCACGTTCACGCTCGGCTCGACCAGGTGCATCGACCCGCCCTTGCCGCGCGCCGCGCCGGTGGCTTTGCCGAACATCTCGGCAAGCATGCCCGAGAGCGGTCCACCTTTGGCGAGGTAGGAGGCGTGTCCGCGATAGGTCCCGCTGACGGCATCGTTGCGCTTCAGTACATCGCAGACGCCGACCGCGACCGATTCCTGGCCGATCGACAGGTGGACGGGGCTCTTGATCTTGTCAGACGGGTAGATTCTGGCGACCTCCTCCTCGGCGCGGCGGATCAGCCGCAACGATCGATAGATCCTCTGGAGGTCCTTAGGCGACGGGCTCGAACTCGGCTCCATGGCAGGCTTTCTGGTTCGTCCGCGACCCTCCTACCATTGCCCCGCAAAGGCGTACAGGACTTTGTAATCATCGGGTGATTCGGCACTTCTGGATGCCGTTCTCGGCTCGGCTGCGGCGCCTGCGGATGATATATCCCGACTCGTGACGCGCCCTGCCGGCATGGCTCTCATCGACACCACCTTCGCCCACGCCCTCAGGATGTTCCGCGAGGGGCGGCTCAAGGAGGCGGATGCCGTATGCCGCAGCCTCCTGAAACTCGCGCCTGACAACACCGAGATCGTCCATATGCTGGCGGCGATCGGGTGCCGCGCCGGGATGGTGGGGGATTCGCTGGCAATGGCCAGGCGCGCCGTTGCCGGCGAGGCGCAGCGCGGCCTCTTCCTCAATACGCTCGGCGTCCTGCTGCGGTTGCTCGGCCGGGACGACGAGGCGTCAGCCTGGTTCGGCCGCGCGCTCCGCATCGACCCGCTGGCGATGGAACCCAGGCTCAATCTCGGCGGCGTCCTCGCCGACCGCCGCAGCCCGGGCGCGGCCCGCGAGATGCGCCGGGCGCTCGCCCTGGCGCCGCAGTCCGGCGAGGCCCACAACAACCTGGGCGCTGTCGATTTGCGGGTAGGCGTACTGGCGCCGGCGATCGTCCGGTTTAGGCGCGCGCTGGCGCTGGCGCCGCTCGCGGTCGACGCGTGGCGCAACCTGGGAGGCGCCTATTCCTGGGAGGGACGCGTCGGCCAGAGCCTGCGAGCGCAGAGGAAGGCGTTGAGCCTGGCGCCGGCCAACACCGAAGCGCACGACATGCTCGGCAACGCGCTGGTGGCCGAGGGCGACGCACACGGGGCGCTGCCGTCCTTCCGCCGGGCTACCTCGATCCGGCCCACCTATCACGATGCCGGCAGCAACCTGCTTTTCGCTCTCGCCTACGACGTGCACTCGACCAATGCGACGCTGGCCGCCGCCCAGCGCGCCTGGGCCGCCCGGGTGTCCACGTCCGTCGCTGCCTTCTCCAACGGCCGCGACCCAGAACGGCGCCTGCGTCTCGGATACCTGTCCGGAGATCTGCGCGTCCATCCCGTCGCCTGGAATGTCGAGGGTCTCATCGGCAATCATGACCGCGAACGGTTCGAGGTCGTCCTCTATTCGACCAGTCCTCTGGTCGACGAAGCAACCCAACGCTTCAAGGGCATGGCGGATGGTTTCCGGGATCTTGCCTCCGCCGGTCCCTCCATCGTTGCGAACGCGATCCGGGAGGATCGCGTTGACGTGCTGGTCGCGCTGGCGCCTCACACCGCTTACAACTCGGCGGTGCCTCTGGCGTCGAAGCCGGCGCCGGTCGTCATATCTCTTTATGCGATCGGATCGACCGGGCTTTCGACCGTCGACTGGTGGTTGACCGACGACGTTCTCCATCCGCCCGATAGCCGCGAAATTTTCACCGAGCGGCTTCTGCGCGTGCCGAACCTCTACCTGCACCCGGCGATCGACGGGGCACCGCCGACGGGCTCGCCGCCGTCGGGCGACGCCGACATCGTCACCTTCGGTTCGTTCAACAATCCGGCAAAGGTCACGCCGGCGGTGGTGGCGCTCTGGTCGCGCGTGCTTAAGGCTGTTCCGGATTCGCGGCTCCTGCTCAGGAACGGGCGGCGCTTCAGCGACTCGGCGACCGCGTCCCGGTATCGCACCCTGTTCGCCGACCACGGCATCGGCCTGGACCGGATTCTGCTCGAAGGCGACCAGCTCTCGCGCTTCGGTCACCTGGCGGAGTTTCATCGCATCGACGTCGCGCTCGACCCGTTCCCGTTCAACGGCTCGACCACAACCTTCGAATCCCTGTGGATGGGAGTGCCGGTCGTGACCCGGATCGGCGACCGGTTCATCGCCCGCGTCGGTCTCGACACGCTGACGCGGGTCGGCCTCGCGGACTTGGCGGCTGCCGACGACGACGGCTACGTCGCGGCCGCGGTCTCTCTCGCCGCCGACCTCCCACGCCGCACGAAGCTCAGGACCGACCTTCGCGGCCGCCTCCTTGCGTCGCCGCTGTGCGACGTGTCCGCCCATGTCCGCGCGTTCGAAGACGCGTTCCGGCGCGCCTGGCGCCAGTGGTGCGTCTCGCCATGACGGAAGCCGAAGCGCTCCTGCGCGAAGGTCACCGTGCCCTCGGCGAGGACCGGCTCGATGCGGCGGAGCGTGCGTTGTCGGCGGCGAGCGCCGCTCTCCCGGATCATCCGGACGTACTTCACCTTCTCGGCCTCATCTCCTTGCGGAAAGGGGATGCGGCCCGCGCCGCGATGCTGATCGGTGCCGCCGCCGCCAAGGCGGATGTGCTCGGGCAGAAGCGCGGCGAGTTCCACATCAATCTCGGCAACGCGCTGGGCACCCTCGGGCGATCGGCCGAGGCGCTGCAGGCGTATCGCGAAGCGGTACGCCGCGCACCGATGATGGCGGAGGCCCACAACAATCTCGGCGTCGCGCTCGAAGGAGCAGGCGATCTCGACGGCGCGGTCCGCAGCCTGCGTTCGGCGCTGGCGATCCGGCGCGATTATGCCGATGCCTGCTACAACCTCGCCAACGCCCGCCGGGGACAGGGGCGCTTCGACGAAGCGAGTTCCGCCTATCGCCAGGCTCTGGCCCTGGCGCCGGGCGGCGGTCCGGCCTGGCTCAACCTGGCTACGGTGCACCATGCGCGCGGCGAGGCCGATGCGGCGGCCGCATCAATGCGGCGGGCCCATGTGGTGCAGCCGGAAAAGCCCGGCATCCTCGCCAACCTGATCAACCTGACGCGCCTGCTCGACACGGTGAGCGGCTATGACGAGCTTCTGCTCTGCCGGCGTTTCGAGGCGCTCTACGCGGCTCCATTGGCGGCAAAGCTGCCGGCGCTGACGCCGAGCACCTATCCCGACCGGCGGAATCCCGACCGCAAGTTCCGCGTCGCCTATGTTGGCGCCGATGCCCTCCGCCTGCATACCGCTGCCGTGTCTATCCTGCCGCTGGTCGAGTCCCATGACCGGCGGAGCTTCGAGATCGTCTGCTATTCGGATCTGCCTCCATCCACCGAGGATGCGGTCACCGAGCGCTTTCGCGCGGCCTCGAGCTTCCAGGTCACGCATGGCCTTTCCGATGAGGCGCTGGCCCGGCGGATCCGTGCGGATCGCATCGACATCGCGGTCGACATCCTGGGATATCCGACCGGATCCAGGCTTCTGGCGTTGGCGCACAAGCCGGCGCCGATCCAGGTCAACATGCTGCTGATGGGAAGCTTCGGCCTGGACGCGATCGGCTGGGCGATCGGCGACGCGCGGCTGGTGCCCAAGGAAGTCGAGCGACATTTCTCCGAGCACGTGGAGAAGATCGACCTCGCCTTCGTCTACGATCCGCTGGGGCCGACGCCCGAGGTGTCGCCGCTGCCGGCGAGGACCCGGGGCTATGTCACATTCGGGAGCCTGAACCAACCGGCCAAGCTGTCGAGGCGCTGCCTGGAAGCCTGGGCCAACGTGCTCGGGCATGTCGCCCATTCGCGCCTGATCCTGAAGGCCAAGGCTTTCGCGGATCCGGCGGTCGCCGAGCGTCTGCTTGCCTTCTTCGCCGACCGCAACATCCACCCGGACCGCATCGATCTTCGCGGCTGGACCGCGACCCAGGCGGAGCATCAGGCGATCTTCCGCGAGATCGATATCGCGCTCGATACCTTCCCCTATGGCGGCGTGATCAGCACATGCGAGGCGCTGTGGATGGGCCTGCCGGTAGTGAGCCTGATGGGCGACCGGGTACTCGGCCGCTATGGCGGCGCCTTCAGCTACATCCACTTCGCGACCCACGGGGAGTTCGACCCGGACAGGCCCCTGAACTCCGCCCTCCTGCTGGCCCGGGACGGCGCCAGCGACGGACGGCTGACCGTGGACAA
>CAZZLX010000144.1:0-7865 GCA_964655235.1 uncultured Rhizobium sp. | reverse complement strand
AGGGCGATGAGATTTCCATCGCCGACCTGGCGAAGCGCATCGCCGCCATCGCCGGATACCATGGCGGCTTCAAGTTCCTGACCGACCGCCCCGACGGCATGCCGCTGAAAAGCATCGAAGGCTCCCGGCTGGCGGCGATGGGCTGGAAGCCGAAGACGCCGCTCGACCAGGGTCTCGCCAACACCATCGAGGCGTTCCGCTCGGGTCATCGCCGCGATGAGCACTGACCTTAAGTGCCGCTTCCGTACAACGCCCGCGTTCCGACGACGCGCAGCGCGCCGGGCCGCGTCAGGGAACCCGAGATGACGGATCTTTCCGGCGTCGATGTCGCGGTGATCGCCGGCGGCCTCGGCACCCGGATCGCGGGCGTGCTCGGCGACACGCCGAAGGTCCTGGCGCCGGTCAACGGGCGGCCGTTCCTGGCTATCCTGCTGGAGCGCCTCGGTACCGCGCGCAAGGTCGTGCTCTGCCTTGGCCATCTCGCCGACAAGGTCACCACCTGGCTCGAGGAGAACCCCTCACCCGTGCCGGTCGAGACCGTGATCGAGCCGCAGCCGCTCGGCACCGCTGGCGCGATCCGCTACGCCCTGCCGAAGCTCACCTCCGACCACGTGCTGATCATGAACGGCGACAGCGTGGTAGAGACCGATCTCGGCAGCTTCGTCGCCGATCATCTGCGATCGGGCGCGGTCGGGTCTTTGCTGGCGGTCGAGGTGCCGGACGGCTCGCGTTACGGCCGGGTCGAGATCGGTCCCGGCGGCAGGCTCACCCGCTTCGTCGAGAAGGACCCCAACGCCACCGGCACCGCCTGGATCAACGGCGGAATCTACGCCTTCACCCAGCCGCTGCTGGCGCGCCTCGCCGCGTCGGAGGGCCCGTCGCTCGAAAGGGATTTCCTCGGCCTCCTGCCCGAGGCTACCCTGCACGTGGCCAAGCGGCAGGCGCGGTTCATCGACATCGGCACGCCGACCTCACTCGCCGAGGCCCCGGCCTTCTTCAAGGACGATCGCAAGGCATGATCATCAGCCGCACCCCCTACCGGCTCTCCCTGTTCGGCGGCGGCACCGACTATCCCGGCTGGTACCTGAAGCACGGCGGCGCCGTGCTCGGCATGGCGATCAACAAGTACTGCTACATCACGGTGCGCGAGCTGCCGCCGTTCTTCGAGCATCGCCATCGCATCGTCTATTCGCGCATCGAGCTGGTGAAGACGGTGGACGAGATCATCCACCCGGCGGTGCGCGCCGTGCTGAACGAGCATCCGGTAGAGCACGGCATCGAGATCCATCATGACGGCGACCTGCCGGCGCGCTCGGGCCTGGGATCCAGCTCCTCCTTCACCTGCGGCCTGCTCAACGCGCTGTTCGCGCTCAAGGGCCAGATGTCGACCAAGAAGCGCCTCGCCGACGAGACGCTTCGCATCGAGCAGCAGGTGATCGCAGAGGCCGTCGGCAGCCAGGATCAGGTCTGGGCGGCCTATGGCGGGATCGGCCGCATCAATTTCAACACCGACGGATCCTACGAGGTCGAGCCGGTGATCCTGGCCGACGGCCGGAAGAAGGAGCTGGAGGAGTCGATGATCCTCTGCTTCACCGGCATCGCGCGCTTCTCGGTCGAAGTGGCGAAGGACAAGATCGCCAACCTGGAGAAGAAGGCGCAGCAGCTCCACGACATGCGCCAGATGGTCGACGAGGCCGAGGCGATCCTGCGCAGCCCGAAGCGGTCGATCAACGAGATCGGCCGGTTGCTGCACCAGAGCTGGATGCTGAAGCGCGAGCTGGCGGGCTCGGTCACCACCAGCGTGATCGACGAGATCTACGACGCCGCGATGGCGGCGGGTGCGCTCGGCGGCAAGGTACTGGGCGCCGGCGGCGGCGGTTTCATGGCGTTCTTCGTCGAGCCCCACAAGCGTGCCGCCGTGCTGGAGGCGCTCAAGCACCTCTTCGTCGTTCCCTTCAAGATCGGCAGCCCCGGCAGCCGCGTCATCGTCTACGAGCCGGGCGGCCAGATCGAGGAGTGAGGTCGATGGCGACTGCGATCCGCGAGCAGATCGGTTTCCGCCCGCTCAACGGCGATTTCGGCGTGGAGGCGGTCGGCATCGACATCTCTCGTCCGCTCGCGCCGAACGTCGCGACCGCGCTGCGCGAGGCCTTCGACCTTCACCGCGTCCTGGTGATCAGAGGGCAGAACCTCTCGCCCGAGGCGCATATCGCGTTCAGCCGGAACTTCGGCGAGCTCGAGATCCATGTGCTGAACGAGTATCACAAGGCGGCTCACCCGGAGATCTTCGAGCTCTCCAATATCGGGCCGGACGGGAAGCCGAACGCCGTGCATCCGGATCGCGGCACCCTCTTCTGGCACACCGACGCCTCGTTCCAGGCGAAGCCGGCGCTAGCGACGATCCTCTATGCCGAGCAGGTGCCGTCGAACGGCGGGCACACGATGTTCGCCGACATGATCGGTGCGTATGAAGCTCTGGGGCGCGCCGAGCAGCAGCGCTATCTCGGGCTTCGCGTCCGCCACGACCTGCATATCTCGCGCCTCAAGGCCGGATATCCGGGCATGACCGAAGCACAGCGGAAACAGGCGCCGCCGGTGGTGCAGCCGCTGGTCCGCCTCCACGAGCCGACGGGCCGCAACGCGATCTATCTCGGCAGCCACGGCCAGGAGTTCCTCGACATGCCGGAGGTCGAGAGCCGCGGGCTGATGGAGCGGGTCATGAACCATTGCACCGAGCCGCGGTTCATCTACGAGCATGTCTGGAAGGCCGGCGACCTCGTGATGTGGGACAATCGCGCTACCGTCCATCGCGGCACCGAATACGACACCGCGCTTGAACCCCGCGTGGTCCGCCGCACGGTGATCAAGGGCACTCAACCGGTTGCAGCAAAATGAACTTTTTTCTCCTCGGGCTCTTCATCGTTCTCCTCTCCTCGCCCGTGTCGGCGCAGCCGCTGCCGTTCGAAGGCCGCTGGGCGCAGCAGGCCGCGTGGTGCGACCCGGCGGCGCGACCTGCCGATGGGCTGCCTCCGATCGTGCTGACTCGCCGGAAGCTCGATGCCGGCATGATGACCTGCGATCTCACCTCGGTGAAGCCGGACGGGGCCACTTATCGTGCCGAGGCCAACTGCGTCGTCACCCAAACCAAGGAACGTGGGCGCGAGCTCTTCGGCTTCCGCCGGGTCGAAGACATCCTTCACTGGAGCTGGGGCGATCGTACCGTCACCTTCCATCGTTGCCCAAAGTGACAAAGGACATGTCCATGGCCGTGAACTGGAAAGGCGTTCAGGACGTCATCGCCAAGGCCGAGACCGGCGGCATCAAGCTCGGCGTCGGCGCGATTTCACCGTCCGGTGAGCGCTTCGCGCACAACGGCGACAGGCCCTTCGTCGCCGCCAGCACGGTCAAGATCGCGATCATGATCGAGATCTTCCGGCAGATCGACGCGGGCAGGCTCTCGCTCGACAAGCTCCACAAGATGACCCAAGACGACAAGTCGAACGGCAGCGGCGTGCTTCTGCACATGCACACCGGCGTCGAAGTCACGATCGGCGACCTCGTCTACCTGATGATGTCGATCAGCGACAATACCGCGACCAACATTCTGATCGACTACGCCGGCATGGAGCAGGTCAACGGCGTGATGCGGAGCCTCGGCATGCCCAAGTCGGTGCTCGGCAGGAAGATGCGCGGCCGCCCAGTGCTGCCGGGCGAGAACGAGAACCTGGCGGTGCCGAGCGAGTACGCGACGATGATCGCGGCGATCATGAACGGCACCGCCGCCTCGTCCTCGTCCTGCACCCAGATGGTGTCGGTGCTGGAAAAGCAGCAGAACAACCGACGGATCGCCCGCCACCTGCCCAGGGACAATACGCCTCGGTGGGGTACCAAGACCGGCAGCTTGCCGAACGTGATCAATGACGTCGGCTTCATCATGACGCCGAAGGGTCCGGCGATCGCCGCCGTCTTCGTCGAGAACTGCCCCGACCAGCTCCACGGCGAGCAGATCATCGGCGACGTCGCCCGCGCGGTGGTGAGCGTCGTCTCGTAGGCGGACCGCGATCTTCGATCGCGGCCTGTTTGCAACGAAGCCCTGTTTCTTTCCGGCGCGAGTTGCTAGATCGGTCGACATGGACGTAACCTTCCTGTCCGAGCTTCAGGCGCGCGGCGACTTCCGGGCGATGGAACAGACCGCCCGGCGCCTTCTCGTCGGCAGCCCGCAGGACCCGACCCTCCACAACGCGCTCGGAATCAGCCTCGCCATGCAGCGCCGCTTCGCAGAGGCGGCGGAAGCCTTCGGGCAGGCGGCGGCGCTCGCGCCGCACTTCGCCGAGGCCCACAGCAATCTCGGCAACGTTCTTCGCGATCTCGGCCGGCGGACCGACGCGGTCGATAGTTACCGCGCCGCCCTCAGGGCGGCACCGGCCTCGTTCGAGGCCCGCCTCAACCTCGCGATCGTGCTGAGCGAGATCGGACGGGCGGCCGAAAGCCGGCATCATCTCCAGCTCGGGATGGCAATCGGACCCGACATGCCCGCCGCCCATCAGGTCTACGCCGCGCTATTCGGCACGGAGCTCGGCGACGAGGCCCTGATCTTCCATCGGCGAGCAAGCGCACTCGCGCCCGAGCTGGCGCCGGCGCACAGCGCCGCTGCCTCGCTTCTTCGTCGGCAGAAGAAGCTCTCGCAGGCGGCACGCTCTTTCCGGCGCTCGCTGGCGCTCGATCCCCGCGCGGCCCCTATCCAGACCGACTTCGCCAATCTCTCCCGCGACCTCGGCCGCCTCGACGAGGCACTGTCGGCCTGCGGCCGGGCCGTTGCTCTCGATCCTTTCCTTGCAGAAGCACACAACACGCGCGGCATGCTTCTTCGTGCCAAGGGCGACATCCCGTCGGCGATGAAGAGCTATGCGGCCGCGATGGCGCTGGCTCCCGCCGCGTCGGCGGCGATCCACAACCTCGGACTCGCGCTGTACGAAAGCGGAAGGCTCGAAGCCGCGCCCCGCTACCTGGACCGCTCCGATCTCGCCGGCGCCGCGCCGCGCTCGCTCCATTGCAGCTACAAGACCGGCGATTTCCCCGCCTTTCGGCGAAAGCTCGCGAAGCTCGCCCGCAGGCCGAACATCTTCCCGCTGGTGGCCAATCTCTCGGCGCATCATGCGGTCAATTTCGGCACGGCCGATTCCTACGGCTTCTGCCCCGATCCGTTCGAATTCATCTACCAGGCGAAGCTCGCCGCACCCGACCTGCGAACCTCGCTGATCGCGGAGCTGTTGCAGGCCGTCGACCACGACACGGAGAACGGAACGCCGCAGCCGCTTTTGCATGAAGGCATTCAGTCGACCGGCGACCTGTTCAACCGCCCGGTCCCGGCCTTCCGTCGCTTGGCCGAGCTGGTACAGGAACACATCGCCGCCTACCGCGATCGCTTCGGCGCACGGAACTGCGTCTTCATCCGCGAGTTTCCCGAGGTCCGGCGCTTCTACAGTTCGTGGTACGTCCGGATGCGGCAAGGCGGGCATCTTTCGTCCCACATCCATGAGTCAGGGTGGCTCAGCGGCGTGACGTATCTCACCCTGCCGCCGCGGCAAGGCAACGGCACCGAGGGCTGCATCGAATTCGGCATCGACGGCGGCGGCTATCCGACGACCCACACCGGCTTCCCCACCCGCACCCTAACGGTCGAGGTGGGCGACATCGTCCTCTTCCCGTCCTCTCTCTTCCACCGCACCATCCCGTTCGCCGCCGCCGACGAACGCATCTGCATCGCCTTCGACGTCGCGCCGAAGGAGTTCCCGGCGGAAGCGATGGGCTGAGGCGGGCCGACGTTCGACCCGCCTCCTCGGTGTCAGAAGGACAGCGTCGCCGCGCCCTCCTTCATCTCGGCGAACATGGCGCTGGCGCCGACGATGACGACGCCGTCGAGCAGGTCCGCCTGCTCGTAGCCGCGCGACTTCACGCAGGGCGGACAGGCCCAGATCGTGCCGCCGCGCGTCTGGAAGTCGCCGATCAGCTTGGCGAGCGGCTCAAGCGGCGGCACCTGGGTCATGCGCTGCCCGCCCTTGCGGACGAGATCGATCGCGGTCGATGTCAGGAACACCGAGGCCTTGAGGCCGGCGGTCAGCGCCCCGTTGGCGATGGTGAAGGCGACCGAGGAGATCTCCGACTCGATGCCCTTGGTGAGAAGCACGACGACCTTGTCTGTGGCGTTCTGCATTGGGATGCTCCCGTGAGGTTGGTTTCGATGGGCCGGGGAATTAACGGCGATCGGGGAGCGGGTCTTTGGCCGGACGCCTGGGAAAATTGATCGAAACGCCGGCGCGCGAGGACGTGCTGTCGGAAGTGCTCCGCACCGTCCGCCTCTCGGGCTCGCTGCAGTTCTGCGTGGTGAGCTCGGATGCCTGGCAGACCGACGACAAGCCATCGATGGCGCGAAGCGCCGGCAGGAAGGCGAACGTCGTTCCGTTCCACATCGTCGCCGAAGGCACCTGCTGGATCGAGATCGAAGGTACACGGACGGAGCTCGGCGCCGGCGACGTCGTCGCCTTCCCGTTCGGCACCGGACATGTGATCGGCGTCGGCAGCGGCGGCAAGCTGGTGCGGCCGACCGACGACCTGCCGCCGAAGCCCTGGCGAGACATTCCGATCCTGCGGTACGGCAACTCTGCGGTTCAGCTGCGCCTTCTCTGCGGCTACCTCACCTGCGATGCGATCAATTTTGGCCCGCTCAAGAGCGCTTTGCCTGCGCTGCTCCATGTCAGGACCAGCGAGGCCGACGAGTGGCTGAAGGCGACCGTCCGCCAAATGGTGACCGAGGTCGACCATCCGAGAAGCGGCGGCCGCTCGCTGCTCGAACGCCTGACCGAGATCACCTTCATCGAGGTGCTGCGCCATCGGATCGCGGCGGAGGCGCCCGGATCGGCAGGCTGGCTCGCCGCCCTCTCCGATCCGCAGCTTGGCCGCTGCCTGGCGCTGATCCATGACGATCCCATGCGCAGCTGGACGGTACCCGCTTTGGCATCCGCCACCGGCGTTTCGCGCAGCGTGCTGACCGAACGCTTCGAGACGGTGCTCTCGACCTCGCCGATGCGCTACGTCCGCGACTGGCGCCTCTACCTCGCCAGCGTCGCGCTCGGCACCACCTCCAAGCCTATCGCCGCCATCGCCGAGGAGGCCGGATACGGCACCGAGGCCGCCTTCAGCCGCGCCTTCTCGCGCAACCACGGCACCCCACCCCACGCCTGGCGTCAGGCCGCCCGGAAAAGCCGCAGCTGAGAAAGGGTTTAGGCGGCGCTTGCCCCCGCCGTCCGGCCCGGCTACGAGAAGTCTTCCAGCCGACCTACGGACATCAATGAAGCCCTCCTCCGTCCAAGGCCCGCTCAGCGGGATCACCGTCATCGACCTCTCCCGCATTCTGGCGGGTCCCTACTGCACCTTCCTGATGGCCGAGATGGGCGCGCGGGTGATCAAGGTCGAGACGCCCGGCAAGGGCGACGACGCGCGCGAGTACGGGCCGTTCGTGAAGGGCCGCTCGGCCTATTTCATGTCGGTCAACCGCGGCAAGGAGTCGATCGTCCTCGACCTCAAGAAGCCCGACGACAAGAAGATCTTCGAGAAGCTGCTGGCCGAGGCCGACGTACTTGTCGAGAACTTCCGTCCGGGCACGATGGAGAAGCTGGGTTACGGCTTCGAGCACCTGCATCCGAAGTTTCCGAAGCTGATCTACGCTGCGGCCTCCGGCTTCGGCCACACCGGCCCCGACGCCCAACGCCCGGCCTACGACATGGTCGTACAGGGCCTCGGCGGCATCATGAGCGTCACCGGCCATCCCGGCGGCCCGCCGACGCGCTCGGGCATGTCGATCGGCG
>CAZZLX010000143.1:0-7876 GCA_964655235.1 uncultured Rhizobium sp. | reverse complement strand
GCCCGACGACGCGAGCATAATTCACGCGCTGTAGACGACCGCGCTGAAGACGCAGACCCGGCTCGGGCCGCATCTGTCGGAGATGCCGCCGGCGATCGGCGCGGTGATGCCCCAGAGCAGATTCTGGCCGGCGATGGCGATCGCGAAGGCCTCGCGGCTCATCGCCAGGTCGACGCTGATCGGACCTAGGAACAGGCCGAACGACGCGCGGATGCCGAGCGACAGCGTCATTGCGGTCGCGCCGCAGAGAATGATGACCCACATCTGCGGCGACATGGCGGATTCCTAGAGAAGGGTGACTTCGGCGGTGCCGAGACCGTCGATCGAGATTTCGACGTGCTGGCCCTGGGCGGCCCAGTGCGGCAGCGGCAGGCTGCCGGTCATCACGACCTGGCCGGCCTCGATGCGCTCGCCGGTCGATGCCAGCTGGTTGGCGAGCCAGACCAGTGACTCGAACGGGTGGCCGAGCACGTCCGAGCCCTTGCCGCGCTGCATCTCGACGCCGTTGGCGCGCGTGACGCCGACCGCGTTGACGAGATCGATCCTTCGCCAGTCCTTCACCTCGGCCCCGAGCACGAAGTTCGAGTGGAAGAAATCATCTGCGATCAGCGGCGCCGGGCCCATCGACGCGAAGTCGCCGTAGCGGTTGTCGACGATCTCGATGGCCGGATAGAGCGCGGCGATCGCGGCTTCCGCATCTTGGCGGGTGGCGCCCTTGCCGAGTGGCCTCGCCAGACGCACCGCGACCTCGCACTCACACCCGATCTTGATGTAGCGCCTGGTGTCGACCCTGGCTGGAGTGTCGAGGCGGCTCGAGGTCAGCATCGCGCCGGCGCAGGGGCCGGGCACGTTGAGTAGCTTCTGCATGACCGGCGTCGTGGCGCCGACCTTCCAGCCGACGAGATCGCCGCGGCCGGCCTTTGTCAGCTCGTCGCGGACCAGTCGCGCGACGGCGTAGCCCTCCTCTGAGTCGGAGGGGCGGAGGGATTCGGGGATGTCCGCTAAGGAGGTGCCGGCGATTCGTCGCGACGAGATCCAGCGGGCAGCCTCCGCGCGTTGGGCGGGAGTCATGGACGTCATGGTCGGCCCGGCGCGACCCGCGTGTCAACCTGTGCTACGCAGCGTTTACGGAGGTTTCGACATGTCCGATACCGAGATCCTCGACGCCGTCGACCGCTTCCTCGACCGCGAGGTGCGCCCGCACGTGGCGAAGCTGGAGCACGACGACATCTGGCCGGAGAAGATCATCGCCGGAATGGCCGAGCTCGGCCTTTTCGGCGCGACGATCTCGCCTGACTACGGCGGGCTCGGGCTTTCGGCGGAGACCTACGCGCGGGTCGTCGAGCGCGTGGCGCGGGTCTGGATGTCGCTCGCCGGCATCTTCAACTCGCATCTGATCGCGGCCGCCGCGGTCGAGCGTTTCGGCACGCGCGAGCAGAAGCAGGCCTTCCTGCCGGAGATGGCATCGGGTGCCAAGCGCGGCGGGCTCGCGCTCACCGAGCCCGACTGCGGCACCGATCTCCAGGCGATCCGCACACGTGCGCGCCGCGACGGCAACGGCTATGTCGTCAGCGGCGCCAAGACCTGGATCTCGAACGGGCTGCACGGCCAGGTCTTCGCCGTGCTGGTGAAGACCGATCCCGACGCCGATCCGGTCCATCGTGGCATGAGCCTCTTTCTGCTGGAGAAGGGCGAGGGCTTCGATGCCGGCCGCAAGTTCGAGAAGCTCGGATACAAGGGCATCGACTCGGCCGAGCTGATCTTCTCCGACCACAAGGTCGGCGCCGAACGGCTGATCGGCGGCGTCGAGGGAAAAGGGCTGTCGCAGACGCTGGCGGCGCTCGAGCTCGGCCGCATCAATGTCGCCGCGCGCGGCGTCGGCGTGGCACAGGCGGCCCTCGACGAGGCGATCCGCTACTCGCAGATCCGGAAGACCTTCGGCAAGCCGATCTGCGAGCATCAGGCGATCCAGCTCAAGCTCGCCGACATGGCGACGCGCACCGAGGCGGCGCGCCTTCTGACCGACAAGGCGGCACGCGCCTACGACGCCGGCGGGCGCACCTCGCTCGAGACCAGCATGGCGAAGCTCTTCGCCTCCGAGGCCGCGGTCGAGAACAGCCTGGAGGCGATGCGCATCCATGGCGGTTACGGCTATTCGAAGGAATTCCCGGTCGAGCGCCTCTACCGCGACGCGCCGCTCCTGGTGATCGGCGAGGGCACCAGCGAGGTCCAGCGTCTCGTGATCGCCAGACAGTTGATCGAGAAGAACCCGATCTAACGCCGAGCCAGAACCCGCTTCGCGCGCAGCACGACCGGCGCGTCGATCATCTTGCCGTCGACCTGGGCGGCGCCGTGACCCTGGCGCTCGGCGACTTCGGCGGCGGCAACGATGCGCTCGGCTTCGGTGATCTCGTCGGATGTCGGCGCGAAGGCCGACTGCACGACGGCGATCTGATCGGGATGGATGCAGAGCTTGCCCTGGAAGCCCGCGCGCCGCGACCGTTCGCACGAGGCCTTGAGCGCGTCGAGATCGCGGAAGTCGGGCGAGGGCGAGTCGATCGGCGGCTCGCGGCCGGCGAGGCGCGATGCCATTACGAGCATTGCGCGATAGGGCGCCAGCTCCGCCTCGTCGCGACCGGGCGACAGGCCCAGGTCGAGCGCGAAGTCGAGCGCGCCCATGGCAAGCCGGCGGACCTGGGCGTGGGCGCGTGCGATCTCCTCCGCGGCCTTGAGCCCACGTGCGGTCTCGATCGTCGGCATCAGGTCGAGCCTGGGCGCGTAGGCGGCAGCGGCGCCGACGTCGCCGGCGCTCTCGCATTTCGGGACCACGAGACCGTCGATGCCCGCCGGCAGCGCCATCAAGTCGGTGATCCCGTGTGGCGTCGAGAGCGCGTTGATGCGGATATAGAGGCGCGTCTTGCGCGACAGCTTCGCCGCCTCGGCGACGGCCTTGCGCGCGGCGTCCTTCGCGGACTCCGGCACCGCGTCCTCGAGATCCAGGATCACCGCATCGGCGGCGAGGCCGAGCGCCTTCTCGACGCGCCGCGGATGGTTGGCCGGCGCGAACAGGAAGCTACGCACGCTCGGTACCCGTCTGGGGCTCCGGTGCCGGCATGGTGCGTCCGAGCCAGACGAGGAGCAACAGGCCCGGCACCGCCGCCAGCACCGTCAGGCCGAAGAAAGGAACCCAGCCGAGCGACTCCGCGAGCCAGCCGCCCGACGACGACAGCATCGTGCGCGCGGTCGCGGCGAGCGAGGAGAGGAGCGCGTATTGCGTCGCCGTATAGGAGACGCTGCAGAGGCTCGAGAGATAGGCCACGAACGCGGCGGAGCCCATGCCACCGGTGATGTTCTCGGTGGCGATGGTCAGCATCAGCATCGGGATGTCGTAGCCGACCACGGCCTGGATCGCGAACATCAGGTTCGAGAGCATCTGCAGGATGCCGCAGACCATAAGCCCGCGGAACAGGCCGAGCTTGTAGGTGACGACGCCGCCGAGGGCGACGCCGACCAGGGTCGAGACCACGCCGAAGATCTTCGAGACGTTGGCGATTTCGATCTTGCTGAATCCCATGGCCACGTAGAACGGGCTCGATACAGTTCCGGCGAGCGCGTCGCCGAGCTTGTACAGCACGACGAAGACCAGGATCAGCGTCCAGTTGGGACGGGTGACGAAGTCGGCGAACGGCGCCACGACCGCATCCTGCAGCCAGGCGGCGAGCCCCTTTGGCGCCGGCCTCGCCACCGCCTCGGCGCGCACAGGCTCGCGGGTCAGCAGCACGGTCAAGATGCCGATCCCCATCAGCAGGCCCATGATCGCGTAGGTGGACTGCCAGCCGAAGAAGGTCGCGAGATAGAGAGCGCCGGCGCCCGAGGCCAGCATGCCGAAGCGGTACCCGACCTGGGTCGCGGCGGCACCGGCCGCCTGCTCGCGGTCCTCGAGGAGTTCGACGCGATAGGCATCGATGACGATGTCCTGGCTCGCCGAGAGGAAGGCGACGGCGACCGCGCCGAGCGCCGTCCACCATGGGTCGGTGCGCGGGTCGGCCCAGCCCATGGCGAAGATCGCGAGGCCGAGCAGCGTCTGGATCAGGACGGCCCAGCCGCGCCGGCGGCCGAGGAGCCGGGTCAGCCCCGGCAGCGGCAGCCGGTCGATCAGCGGCGACCAGACGAACTTGAAGTTATAGGCGGTGCCGACCAGCGCGAAGAGGCCGATGGTGGTCAGCGAGAGCCCGGCCTCGGCCAGCCAGACGCCGAGCGTGGCGCCGGTCAGCGCCAGCGGCAGCCCGCTCGAGAAGCCCATGAGCAGGATGGCGAGGAGCCGCGGCTCCCGGTAGATCGCCAGCGATCCGAGCCAACCGGTCACTCGGCGACCTGCTTGAGCACGTCGGAGAGCTTCGCCTGCGGCCTGGGCCCGACATGGGAGATCACCTCCGCCGCCGCGATCGCCGCGATGTGCCCGGCCCGCTCGATGCCGAGGCCATGGGTGAGGCCGTAGAGGAAGCCCGCGGCGTAGAGGTCGCCGGCGCCGGTGGTGTCGACGACGCGCGTCGGCATCGGCGGGATCGTGTGCCAGGCATTGCCGTCGAACACGATCGAGCCGTGCTCGCTGCGGGTCAGCGCGCCCGTCTTGCCGAGCTTGGCCACTTCCTCGGCCGCGGCCTCGAACGTGGATGTGCGATAGAGCGTTTTGATCTCCGCCTCGTTGGCGAAGAGGATGTCGACGTGGTCGCGCACCAGGTCGAGGAAGCTCTGGTGATGACGCTCGACGCAGAAGGAGTCGGAAAGGGTGAGGGCGACCTTGCGCCCGGCGTGGTGGGCGAGGCGCGCGGCCTTGAGGAAGGCCTCCTTCGCCGCCGGCCGGTCCCAGAGATAGCCCTCGAGATAGAGGACCTGGCCGTTGCCGACGACCTCGGCGGTGACGTCGTCCGATGTCAGCTCGACGCAGGCGCCGAGATAGGTGTTCATCGTGCGATGCCCGTCGGGCGTGATCAGGATGAACGAGCGCGCCGTCGGCTCGCCGCCGACGAGCCGCGGCGTCTCGAAATGGATCCCGCCGGCCTTGAGGTCGTGGGCGAAGATGTCGCCGAGCTGGTCGTTGGCGACCTTGCCGATATAGGCGGCGGTGCCGCCGAGCGAGGCGATGCCGGCCGCGGTGTTCGCGGCGGATCCGCCCGACTGCTGGACGGCCGGTCCGATCGCCCCGTAGAGCGCCTCGGCGCGGGCGGCATCGATCAGCATCATCGAGTCCTTGGCCATTCCGTGCTTGGCGAGGAAGGCGTCCTCGGCATGTGCCAGAACGTCGACGATGGCATTGCCGATGCAGACGACGTCCCACTTCGAATCCGCCATGACCCCCCTCGCTTCAGAATCGCCGCAAAAAGCGACTGCACTATGTTGTGAGGTAGGGCTTCGCGCAACCCGCGCCTCTGGCTCGGCCACCAGCCTCCGGCTACTCTGAAACCTGCAGGGGAGCCGATGCCGGAGAAGCGACAGATGCCACTCACCCGCCGAATCGTCCTCGCCGCGACCGCCGCCGCCGTTCTCGGTGCCGCCCCCGTCCTCGCCCATCACGGCTGGGGCAGCTACGACGCCACGAAGCCCATCACGATCACGGGCCCGATCAAGCACACGACGTATCAGTACCCGCACGTGCACGTGATGATCGACCACCAGGGCAACACCTGGGAGATCACGCTGGCGCCGCCGTCGCGAATGGAAGCGCGCCAGGCGGTGCTCGCCGTCGTCAAGGAAGGCAACGTGATGGCGGCCTACGGGTATGCCAGCACCGCCAGGCCTCACGAGATGCGGGCCGAGCGCATCACCGTCGACGGCAAGACCTACGAGATGCGCTGATGGGGTCCTGGTTCCTCGCGCTCGAGCAGTCCGGCCTGGGCGATGCGATGCGGAGCTCGTCCGTCCTCTATCCGTTCGCGAACGTGCTGCACATCGTCGGGCTCTGCTTCTTCTTCGGCGCGATCGCGATCATGGACGCGCGCCTGATCGGCGCCTTCACGTCGATGCCGCTGAAGCCCTTCGTCAGCCGTTGGCGGCGCCTGGCGGTGGCGGCCTTCGTGATCCAGATCGTCAGTGGCTTCATGCTGTTCTCGGCGGAGGCCTCCGCCATCGTCGAGAACCCGGTGTTCCGCAACAAGATGATCCTGATCGCGCTCGGACTCGCCAACGTCGCTGTCTTCGAGCTGGTGACAAAGCGGGAGGTTGCCCAAACCGGGAGCGGTCATCCGCCTCTCGCGGCGCGGGTCTCGGGCGTGGTGTCGCTAGGAATCTGGACCCTGGTCGCCGTCGCCGGGCGGCTCATCGCCTATTTCTGATCCACGGTGCTCACCTCTCTCGCGCTGGCGTTCGCCCAGCTTTCCGATCCGCCCTTCCGGCGCCTGGTCCTCATCGGGATCGCGGTATCGCTCTGCCTGCTGCTCGGCTTGGCCGCCGTCGTCTCCCTGCTTCTCGCCTATGCCGTGCCGGCCGACTGGCATTGGGCTACCGCTCCGGCGGCGGCCTTCGGCGGGCTGGCCGGCCTGATCCTCGCCTGGCTCCTGTTCCCGGCCGTCAGCGCGGTGGCCGCGGGCGTGCTCGGCGATCGGCTGGCCCAGGCGGTCGAGCGCCTGCACTACCCCGAACTCCCGGCGCCTCGGACGAGCGGCATCGCCGAGCAGGTCGGTGCCAGCCTTCGGCTGGTGCTCGTCGGCCTCGTCCTCAACCTGATTGCGATTCCGGTCTACCTGCTGCTGCCGGGAATCAACCTGATCCTTTTCCTCGCGCTGAACGGCTACCTGATCAGCCGCGAGTATTTCGAATCGGCGGCGGCGCGCAGGTTCGCGGCCGATACCGCGCGCGCGATTCGCCGTCGTCGCCGAATCGGCCTCTGGGCCGGCGGAATCGTGCTGGCGGGGCTTCTCGCCGTGCCCGGCCTCAATCTGCTGGTGCCTTATCTCGGATTCGCTGCGATGGTGCACGTCGTCGAGCGAGAGCGCATTCGCCAAGCCGGCGGATGATCTGGTATAGATCGCTCGCGCCCAGGACCAACCGGGATTTCCTCCGATGTTCTTCAAGAAGAAGGGCGGCGACGACGGAACCGCCAAGGATCAACCGGCCGGACTTGCTCCAGCCTCCATTCCGACTCCGGCGACCGATGACATTGCCGCCAAAGGTGCCTCAATGACCCAGCAGAAGCCTCCCGCCCCCGCCTTCAATCCCGAAGTGCCGAAGCGCGTGGTCGACATTCCCGGCCCGCCGCGCCGCATCGCCGAGCCGGCGAAGAAGGAGGGCGAGACCAAGCGTCTGACCGTCGGCCGCGACATCATCCTCTCGGGCGAGATCACCTCGTGCGACGTGCTCGTCGTCGAGGGCCGCGTCGAGGCGACGCTCTCCAACAGCCACGCGATCGAGATCTCCTCGACCGGCCACTTCAAGGGCAAGGCCGAGATCGACGAGGCCGACATCAGCGGCTCCTTCGACGGCACGCTGACGGTCCGCAACCGGATGCTGGTGCGTGCCACCGGCAAGATCACCGGCACCGTCCGCTACGGCCAGCTCGAGGTCGAGCGCGGCGGTGAGGTGACGGGCGACGTGCAGCTCGTCTCCGGCGGAGGCTCGTCGGACTGACCGACGGGCGTTGTCGAAGGGTGATGGCATGATCGTTCGTTGGCTCGGTCTGGTGGCGGTGCTGGCGTTTGCCGCCTGCGCGCCGCCACCGCCAAGCCGGACCGGCATGCCCCAGGCGGCGGTTCCGGTCGCGCCGAGCCTGCCGGCCGATCCGGGACGTCCCGTCTCGAAGACTGTCGACGTGCCGCCGCTGATCGGGCTCGCGTCCCGCGAGGTCGAGAGCCTGTTCGGCCAGCCCCGCTTCGTCAGGCGG
>CAZZLX010000142.1:0-7883 GCA_964655235.1 uncultured Rhizobium sp. | reverse complement strand
GGCGATCAGGCCGTCGGAAAGCTCGACCGTGGTCGCGCGCGCGTTCGGCTCGATCGACGCGCCGATGCCGGTCTCGACCAGTGCGTTCGGCTCCTCGACGCCAAGGCCGTAGATGCCGCGCGGCCGGTGGTACTTGAAGCTGCGGGCGACGAGATGGATGCCGTTGGCGAGCAGGGCCGAGGCCAGCGTGTCGCCGGCGAAGCCGTCATAGGCGACGCCGTCGAAGAGGAAGCGGATCGGCCGGTCGCGATCGATGCGTCCGCCCTTGGCGAGCCGGAAGTCCTGCGTCATGACGGCAGGTCCGGAAGCGGATCGCCGACCTTGTAGGCGGTGGCGATCTGGTGCGTGACGGTGTGGCGCACGACGTAGAACCAGCGCTTGCAGCCGGCGATGTGCATCCAGCGCTCGCGGTGCCAGCCCTTCGGGTTCTTGCGCATGAACAGGTAGTCGGCGTGAACCTCGTCCGGCGCTTCGAGATGGTTCTCCGGCCGGCGCAGATGCGCCTCGCCGCCGTAGCGGAACTCGATCTCGGCGCGTTCGCCGCAATAGGGGCAGGGGATCAGCAGCATGTCAGTGCGCCACCGCCGCGGCGCCGTGCTCGTCGATGAGCCGGCCGGAGGCGAAGCGCTCCATCGAGAAGGGCGCGGCGAGCGGGTGCGGGCGGTCGTTGGCGATCGTGTCGGCGAGGACCCAGCCCGAGCCGGGCGTCGCCTTGAAGCCGCCGGTGCCCCAGCCGCAGTTGATGAAGAGGCCGTCGACCGGCGTCTTGCCGATGATCGGGCTCGCATCCGGGCAGACGTCGACGATGCCGCCCCAGCTGCGGAGGATCTTCAGGCGGCTGACGATCGGGAACAGCTCGACCATCGCCGAGGCGAGGTCTTCGAGGATCGGCAGGGATCCGCGCTGGGCGTAGGAGTTGAAGGCATCGATGCCGGCGCCCATCACCAGCTCGCCCTTGTCGGACTGGCTGACATAGGCGTGCACCGCGCCCGACATGACGACGGTGTCGAGCACGGGCTTGATCGGCTCGGAGACCATCGCCTGCAGCGGATGGGATTCGATCGGCAGGCGGAAGCCGGCGAGGGACGCCAGCACGCTCGAATGACCGGCCGCGACGAAGGCGACCTTCTTCGCGTCGATCGCGCCGCGCGTGGTGTCGAGCCCGACGATCCGGGATCCCTCGCGGCGGACGCCGGTCACCTCGCAGTTCTGGATGATGTCGACGCCGAGCGCATCGGCGCCGCGGGCGAAGCCCCAGGCGACCGCATCGTGGCGTGCGATGCCGGCGCGCGGCTGGGCGGAGGCGCCCATCACCGGATAGCGGATGTCCATCGACTTGTTGAGGATGGGAATGAAGGCGAGCGTCCGCTCGCGGCTCCAGATCTCGGCGTCGATGCCGTTGAGGCGGTTGGCGTGGACGCGGCGGCTCGCCTCGATCACCTCGTGCTCGGTATGCGCGAGCATGACCAGGTTCCGCTGGCTGAACATCACGTTGAAGTTCAGCTCCTGCGTCAGCCCTTCCCAGAGCTTGAGCGAATGCTCGTAGATCGCCGCAGACTCGTCCCAGAGATAGTTCGAGCGGACGACCGTCGTGTTGCGGCCGGTGTTGCCGCCGCCGATCCAGCCCTTCTCCAGCACCGCGACGTTGCGCACGCCGTGGAGCTTGGCGAGGTAGTAGGCGGTCGCGAGGCCATGGCCGCCGCCGCCGACGATGATCACGTCGTAGGCCGGCTTCGGCTCCGGGCTCCGCCACGCCTGCTGCCAGCCGTCGCCGAGCCCGATCGCGTTCCTCAAGAGCTGGACGAAGGAATAGCGCTTCACGCCGGTGCCTTGGAACCCTGGGGAAAGGAAGACGGCCGCAGTCTAGGGAGGGGGCCCGAGAGGGCGCAAGGGAAAGGACGAAAGCCGGAACCGATCAAGACCAATCAGGCGTAACGGCGCCTGGCCTCGAGCGCGAGGCCGAGGCCGATCGCGCCGAAATGATCGGCATCGACAAGGCGGGCGGAGGGCAGCCGCGCGGCGAGCGCTTCGCGCACCATCGGCAGCAGCGCTGAGCCGCCCGTCATGACCAGGCTGTCGATCTTCTCGGGCGCGATTCCGGCGGACTTGACGCAGCGGCTGATCACGTCGCCGATCCTCGTCATCGAGTCCGCGATCGCGCGACCGAACTGGCTGCGGTCGTGCCAGACGCCGAGGCCGGGCTCGACGCGGCCGAGATCGATGCGCGTGTCCTCCGATGACGAGAGGCCGATCTTCGCGGCCTCCGCTTGCAGGGCCAGCCAGTGGCCGAGGCGCTCCTCGAGCGCCGTCTCCATGCGCTCGAACGGGATCGGGTCCTTCGCCGTCCGCTTCATCTGGCGGACCGAAGCGAGATTGGCGTGCGTGTAGACGAAATTGATCTTCGCCCACGTCGCGAAGTCGTGATAGAGCGCGACCGGCGCCTTGAGACCGTCGAGGCGCACCGTGTGGCCGTAGCCCAGCTCCGGCATGATCGCCGCCAGACTCGCGAGCCGGTCGAGATCGGTGCCGCCGACGCGCACGCCGTCATTGGCGAGGATGTCGGCCGAGCGGTCGGGCAGACGCGCGCGATCGGGACCGAGCTTCACCACGGAAAAGTCCGAGGTACCGCCGCCGATGTCGGCGATCACCGCCAGCTCCTCGCGCGCCAGCGTCGATTCATAGTGCAGCGCCGCGGCGATCGGCTCGTACTGGAAGCTGATGTGCTTGAAGCCTGTCTGTCGCAGCACGTCCTCGAGCGTGTCCTGCGCCTTGGCGTCGGCGGCCTCGTCGTCGTCGACGAAGTGCACCGGCCGTCCCTGCACGACGCTGTCGAGCTTGTTGCCGGCGGCGGCTTCGCCCAGCAGCTTGATGCGGCCGAGTACGAGGCCGATCGCCTCGTCGAAGCGGATCTTGCGGTTGCCGAGGCGCGTCTCCTGCTCCATCAGGTCGGATCCGAGCACCGACTTGAGCGAACGCATCAGGCGCCCGTCATTGCCTTCGATGTATGTCGCGATCGCCGCGCGGCCGAAGACCGGGTCGTCGGTCTCGGCATCGAAGAAGATCGCGCTCGGCAGCGTGACGGCGTCGCCTTCGAGCGGCGCCAGGCGCGCGGCGTTGCCGTCGGCGAGGCCGAGCGTGGAGTTGGATGTTCCGAAATCGAGGCCGCACCAGGCCATGGGTCCCTCCCATGTTGAGAAGAGCAACGGAGGGCATCTCAATTAAAGGCCATTTCGGCCTCTTGCTAGCTAGTTTCTTTCGCTATAAGGTCCCGGTGCCTAGAGGTTGCCGGGAGGCGCCTCGAAGGTCTGACCGCCGGCCCCAGGGCCGGCGTTTTCGTTTGCGGCGTTTGGTTCCGCGCGATGCGGACGGTCTTCCAGGCAATTCGTCGCGATCTGTGACATAGCGGATGCGGAATTGAACCCGCCGCGATCGCGCCGGCGCATCTTCCGTCCCCTCATACCGGCATGAATCGAGTCGAGGCAACTTCCGCGCGCCAAGTTCCGGCGGACGTAGCGACCTTCGATCGGTAGTCAGACGCTTTTCGGTGATTTTCCGAATGTCGCGGGGCACACGGATGTCACGCGGCGGTCGGCGATTTCTCCGCTCCGGTGGGGTTGGGGTGGCACCAGTTCCGGATCGCGCGAGCAGAAGTCCCGCGCGGTCCTCGCCAAGAGGAGTCACCTAGATGCGGTCTCTCAAGCACAAGCTCGCCGGCGCAACAGCTCTCGCCGCCATCATCTGCCTGGCCCCTGCCACCATGACGGCGAAGGGACCGCAGTCGAACCCGGCCTTCGCGCATGGCAGCGACCATGACAGCGACGGAGGCAAAGGCGGCCGTGACAACGACGGCGGCAAGGGCGGTTGCGACAGCGATGACCGCGGAGGCGACGGCAAGGGTGGCCGCTCCAGCGGCTCGGTCGACAGTGACGACAAGGGCAAGGCCGGGTGCAACGGCAACAGCCCGGCCGGCAACAATCCGAGCGGCACCGAAGGCAACCAGGGCAGCAACGGAGGCATCAACGGCAATGCCGGCGGCTCGCAGGGCCAGGGCGGCTCCGGCGGGACCGGAGGCTCCGGCGGTTCTGGAGGAACCGGCGGCTCGGGCGGTAGCGGCGGCTCGGGCGGCACCGGGGGCACGGGCGGTTCCGGAGGCGCCGGCGGGACGGGTGGCACTGGTGGAACCGGCGGAACCGGCGGAACCGGAGGAGCGGGGGGTACTGGCGGCACCGCTGGAACGAGCGGTACCAACGGCGTGAACGGAACCAATGGCACGAACGGTACGAACGGCCTCGCCGGCGTGAACGGCACGAACGGCATCAACGGCACAAACGGGATCAACGGTACCAACGGCCTTGCCGGGGTGAACGGGACGAACGGCATCAATGGGACGAACGGCTTCGCCGGCGTGAGCGGCACCAACGGCACGAACGGGATCAACGGTACCAACGGCCTTGCCGGGGTAAACGGGACGAACGGCATCAACGGCACCAGCGGGACCGGCGTCCTCACGGGCGCGAACGGCAGCGGGCTGCTCGACAGCTCGGGCCGGATCGCGTCGCCCATCAGCGTGACGACGGCGACCGGCACGACCGTGGCCGGCGTGCCCGTCATCATCTGCGACTCCGTCGACCAGTGCCAGGCGACCGGGCTCGGCAGCGCGCCTGCCGGCACGCTCGTCGTTCCCGGTACCGCTCTGGTCGCCGGCCGCGCCGGTACCGTCGAAGCGCGAAGCGTCGCCGCGATCAGCGGAAGGCCGGCGACGACGCCCGATGGCCGCTTCACGAGCGTCGCGGTGCTGACGCCGCGCGGCCAGGTCGTCTACGGCGCGCCCGTGCTGGACTGTGATTCCGTCGGCAATTGCCGGCCGGCCCGTACCGTCGCCACCGTGAGGACGGAAACGCGCGCGGCGCGCGGCTCGCGAAGCGTCGCCGCGTCTCAGCGTGGGGTCACCACTTCGCGCGTGGCGTCGCGCAATGCCCCGCGTGGGTCGATGTTGGCGAGTGGTCCGGCGATGGTCTCGCCGGCCCCCAGCGCCCAGATCGCGGCGGTGCCGGTGATGCCGGTCCAGGTCGGCCGCATCGGCACGGCGGTGCCGACCGCTTCCTGCGACTTCCGTGGGAACTGCATCGACTACAGCTATCCGAACTCCAACAGCGACGGAGTCGGCAACTGACGCCGGCGCTTGAAGGAGAACTTTCAAGTGTCACCGCTCGGGAGTACTAAGAAGGTGAAGAGTACGAACTCACCGCGGTGACATGACCGGAAAATCCGGAGCAGAGGCGAGCGCGCCAACGGCGCCGATCGTCGCCGAGACTCAAAATCTCGGCGACGTCGCCTATGCGGAGATCAAGTCCCGCATCATCGACGGACGCATCGCCGGCGGCAGCGCCGTCAGCGAGGCCGAGCTGGCGCTGGCGCTCGGTCTCGGAAAGGCGCCGGTCCGCGCCGCACTCGCCAGGCTGGCCCAGGACGGGCTCGTCGCCTCCGTTGCCCGGCGTGGCTGGCGCATCGCGCCGATCACGCTCGCCGACGTTCTCGACGTCTTCCGTCTTCGCCGCCAGCTCGAGCCGATGGCCGCCCGGCTCGCGACCGAGCGCGGCGTCGATTCCGTTCTGCTGAAGCGCCTCGACGTCGGCTGCAAGGCGGGATACACGCCCGGCGATGCGGCGAGCCAGCGCGCCTTCCTCGCCGCCAACCGCGCCTTCCATCTGGCGATCGCCGAGGCGGCGTCGAGCCCCCGGCTCCTGCGCGTGCTGTCCAGCCTCCTCGACGAGGCCGAACGCGCGCTGCTGCTGGGCCTGGCGTTGCGCGACCGCTCGGACGAGATCCAGCACGAGCATCAGTCGCTGATCGATGCGATGGCGGCCGGCGACGCCGCGACCGCGGAGGAGATCGTGATCGAGCAGATCGACGAGGCGCGCGACATGGTGGTCGCTGCCCTAATGGCGAGCCCGAGCGTGCTCGGCGCCGAGATCGCGCCGGCGGGAGCCGCGACAGCGAAGCGTCGCTAGCGGTTCACGGCGCGATCGTCGAGACCAGGCGCAGGATCGGGTTGGCCAGCAGCTCGCCGACAAGCTCCGACTGCCGCCGATGGCCTGTCTTGGCGAAAACCTGCTTCAGCTGGAACTTGACGGTGCTGTGCGCGAGCGCGCTTCGCTCGGCGTAGTCCTGAAGCGTCTCTCCGCGCATCAGGGCGACGACCAGACGGACTCCGCCGGCGTGAGCCGGTAGAGCGAGGCGACGATCGCCTCGGGATGCCGCCGCCGGTCGCCGGGCTCGGTGACGAAGACCGCGGCCAGCGGCTGGGTCGAGCCTTCTCTGATCGCTCCCTGCGGCAGGGGCGAGATCAGCATCGAATAGCGGCGCCCGTCTTCCGGATCCTGGATCGACAGCACGCCTCCCGAAGACGAGGGGCGGCCCACCGACTGCCCGCCCGCGGTCGACACGGCCGCGTGGAATCGCCCGTCGAGCGCCGTGTTGGCGCAATGGACGAACCCGTGCCGGAGCCTGAGGATCCTGCCGCTACGGAACAGCCGCTGGGCGATGGTGTTGGCGAAGACCAGGCGGCGATCGCGGGCGACGATCAGCGTCATGATGCCGAGGCGGTCGAGCGCGTCGAAGGCGACATACTCGCGGACCACGGCATCGCCGAGCCGCCGCGCGATCTGCAGCGTCCGCTGCACATGGGGCATGAGCAAGCTCAACGTCTGCTTCTCGGCGACGCCGAAGACGGGTGCGCCATCGGGGCGATGGATGCCGACCGCGAAGGCCGAATTCTCCTCGAGCTGGTAGAGGCCGCCGACGCAGTCGAACATGTCGATATGCCGGGTGAAGTCGCGATAGAACTCGCTTTCGCGCACCTCGCTCTCCGTCAGTACGTCGGCGCCGACGACCGTGCGGCCCGTCCCGAACGGCTTGAAGCGCGGCTCCCAGATATCTTGCTGCCAGTAGTACGCCTCGTACTGCCGCGCGGCCTCCGGCGTCACGTTGGCGGTCGCACCGACGGTGGAGACCTGCATCGTCTGCAGGTCCCGGATCTGGACGTAGCAGCTCTCCGAGCCGAAGCCGCGCGCGACGGTCAGCGGCACATGCTTCCAGGCCTTCGGGTCCAGAACCGTCTGGTAAAGCGCATCGACCAGCGTGTTGAGGAAGGCCGCGTCCATGTCCGGTTACGGGACATGAAGGGCGGAAAGTCGAAGCCGGTCATCCCCAGAATGAGGGAGGCCGGCGCGGACCGGACGGCCCTAGGGCGTGACGCCCGGCGGCCAGAACCGGCAGGAGACGGCGTGGCCCAGCCCGACCTCGTGCCATTCGGGCGTGCCGTCGGCGTGGTCGTGACCGAAGACGCAGGGACCGGTCTCGCCGTCGCGGCCGCGGAACTGGGGGTCGACGACGGAAGCCGCGAGCTTGGCGCGCTGGCGGGCGGGATCGGGGATCGGCACCGCCTCCAGCAGGTTCTTCGTATAGGGATGCGTCGGGTTGTCGTAGACGTCGTCGGCGTCGCCGAACTCGACGATCCGTCCGCCATACATGACTGCGACCTGGTGCGCGACCGCGCGCACGATCGCGAGGTCGTGCGCGATGAACAGGTAGGAGAGCTTCAGCTTGTCCTGAAGGTCGTGCAGCAGGTCGACGATCTGCGCCTGGGTGCGGACGTCGAGCGCCGAGACCGGCTCGTCGCAGACGACGAAGTCCGGGTTCACCGCGAGAGCGCGCGCGATCACGATGCGCTGGCGCTGGCCGCCGGAGAATTCGTGCGGATATCGCCTGACCGAGGCCGGATCCATGTTGACCAGGGTCATCAGCTCGGCGACGCGCTCGGCGATCTGCGCCTTCGGCACCGAGTTGTGGACCTTCAGCGGCTCGGCCAGGATGTCGGCGAC
>CAZZLX010000141.1:0-7931 GCA_964655235.1 uncultured Rhizobium sp. | reverse complement strand
GACGGCGACGACGAGCCCGAGCTCGTCTACTACAACGGCTTCCGCGCCGGCACGGATGTGGTGGCGCCGCAGGCGAAGCCCGGCGGCGTCGCCTGGGACAGCTTCGAAGCCCCCGAGGCGCGCGCGCTCGGCATCCAGAACTTCGCTGTCCACGGTCTCCAGGGCCGCGCCGTCATGCTCGACCTCGAGAAGCACTTCGGCCGCCAGCGCAAGGACGTGGGTTACGACGACCTCCGCCGCATCCTCGATGCCGACAAGGTCGAGGTGACCCAGGGCGACATGGTCTGCTTCTACACGGGCTTCGGCGACGTGATCCTTTCGCTCGGCGGCAAGCCGGACGCGAAGACGCTGGAGACGTCCTGCGCCGTGCTCGATGGCCGCGACGAAAGGCTCTTGCAGTGGATCACCGACTCGCAGGTCGCCGTGCTGATCGCCGACAACTACGCGGTGGAGTCGGTGCCGTCGCGACCAATGCCGCCAGGGTCCGGTCGCCACCCCGCGATGCCGTTGCATGCGCATTGCCTGTTCAAGCTCGGCGTGCCGCTGGGCGAGATCTGGTTCCTCTCCGAGCTGGCCCTCTGGCTCCGCAAGGCTGGACGTTCGCGTTTCCTGCTCACCGCGCCGCCGCTGCGCCTGACCGGCGCCGTAGGCTCTCCCTCCAGCCCCATCGCGACCGTCTAAGGAAATCTCATGTCTTCCCGTCCCGGCTCGGAGTCGCTCCGGCCTTTGTTCTGGCCGAAGTCGGTCGCTGTTCTCGGCGCCTCCAACGAGCCGTCGCGTATCGGCGGCCGGCCGATCCGCTACCTCAAGGAAGGCGGCTTCCCCGGCCCGATCTGGCCGATCAACACCAAGGGCGGCACGATCCAGGGGCTTCCCGCCTTCAAGACGCTGGACGAGCTCCCGGAAGCGCCCGAGGCGCTGATCGTCGCCGTGCCCGCTGCTGCCGTCTGCGACGCGGTCGAAAGCGCGGCGAAGCGCGGCACGAAGGCCGCGGTCGTGTTTTCCGCCGGCTTCGCCGAGGCCGACGACGCCGGCAAGGCGCTGCAGGCGCGCCTGGTGCAGATCTCCCGCGACACAGGTTGCCGCGTCGTCGGGCCCAACTGCCTCGGCCTCTTCAATTCGCGCCACGGCTATGCACCGACCTTCACCGCCTCGCTGGACCACGGCCATCCGAAGGCGGGCGTCGTGGGCATGGTCAGCCAGTCGGGCGCCTATGGCAGCCATCTCTTCGTGCTGACGAGAGACCGCAACATCGGCATGAGCTGCTGGCTCACCACCGGCAACGAGTGCGACGTCGACGTCTCCGACACGATCGCCTACTTCGCCGATGATCCCGAGACCAAGGTGATCGCGGCATATGTCGAAGGCATCAAGGACCGCGACCGCTTTCTCTCCGCGCTCGAACGCGCGCAGGCGGCGAAGAAGCCGGTGGTGATGATGAAGGTCGGAAGCTCCGCGGTCGGCGCCGAGGCCGCGGTCTCGCATACCGCCTCGCTCGCCGGATCCGACGTCGTCTACGACGCCGCTCTCCGGCAGCTCGGCGTCCATCGCGCCGAGACGACCGAGGAGATGCTCGACGTGGTCTACGCCGCGACCCGGGGCATCTTCCCCGAGAACAACCGTCTCGGCATCGTCACCATCTCCGGCGGCGCCGGCGTGTTGATGGCGGACGCGGCCGAGCGCCACGGCGTCGACGTGGCGCCGATGCCGGACGCGGCACAGGCGCGGCTCAAGGCGATACTGCCCTTCGCCGCGGTCCGCAACCCGGTCGACACAACGGCGCAGTTCTTCAACGACATGAGCTTGGTGACCGAGTTCACCAAGACCATCCTCGCCGAGGGCGGCTATGGCGCGCTCGCCGCCTTCGTGACCGCGATCCCGCGGAACCGCGAGACCGGCGGGCGCCTCAAGGAGGCGCTCGCGAAGGCAACGGCCGAGTACCGCGACCGCCTGCTGATCCTCTGCATGCTGGCGACACCGGAGATGACGAAGGAGTACGAGGCTCTCGGATACCTCTGCTTCGAGGACCCGAGCCGCGCGGTCGCCGCCTTCGCCGCCCTCGCCCGCTTCGGCAGGAACTTCGCGCGCGGTGCCGGATCGCCGCCGCCAGCGCTCCCCGCTGGCGCCAGGCCGATCCCCGCCGGCGCTTCGCTCGGCGAGGCCGAGGCGAAGGCGCTGCTGTCGTCGGCTGGCGTGCCGGTGGCGAAGGAAGGCCTCGCCGGAACCGCCGACGAGGCAGTCGCCGCCGCCGAGGCGCTCGGCTATCCGGTCGTGCTCAAGATCGCGTCGCCCGACATCCTGCACAAGACCGAGATCGGCGGCGTCCGCCTCGACCTCGCCGACGCGGCGTCGGTCCGCGTCGCCTTCGGCGAGATCATGGCACGCGCCCGGAAGGAAAAGCCCAAGGCGCAGATCGACGGCTGCCTGGTGGCACCGATGATCAAGGGCGGGGTCGAGACGATCATGGGCGTCGTCCACGACGCGGCCTTCGGCCCGGTGGTGATGTTCGGGCTCGGCGGCATCTTCGCCGAGGTGCTGAAGGATGTGACCTTCCGCATCGCCCCCTTCGGCCTCGACGAAGCCCGTGCGATGATCCGCGAAGTGAAGGGCTTCCCGCTGCTCGACGGCGCGCGCGGCCGGCCGAAGCTCGATCACGAAGCCTTGGCCAAGGCGCTCTCGGCGCTCTCGGTCTACGCCGCGGTCAATGCGGCCACGCTCCGCTCGATCGACGTGAACCCGTTCATCGTGCTGGAGAAGGGCGCGGTCGCCGTCGACGGGCTGATCGAGGCCAGGTAAAGAAAAGCCCCTTTCCCTTTCGGGAGAGGGGCTCTTTCGACCGGCGTCGCCGCCCTACTTCTTCTCGATGTTCCAGAACACCGTCGTTGCGCCCTTCAGCATGCCGACGACGTTGGTGCGCCAGGCGCTCGGGCGCTGGTACTGCCCGGTGTTGAGGTAGGGGATCGTCTCCCAGATTCGGGTGTGCAGCGCATCCAGCGCCGTCTTCCGCGACGCCTCGTCGGGGGCGAAGATGAAGGCGTCGCGCAGCTTCTCGAGCTCGTCGTCGCAGGGCCAGCCCGGCCAGTTGCGGCCGCCGCAGGTGGTGTTGCTGGCGTAATTGGTCATCGGCGAGCCCAGGGTCGCCGTGTCGAGCACCGTCTGGAAGATGTGCCAGCCGCCGGCCTCCGGCGCCTCGCGCTTCGAGCGGCGTGCGGCCATCGAGGCGACATCGGTCCATTGCAGGTCGACGTTGAGGCCGATCGCCTTCATCTTGTCGGCGGTGATGTGCGCGATCGAGTTGTGCACGGCCTGGTCGCCGGCGCCGATCAGGATGATCTTCTCGCCCTTGTAGCCGGCTTCGGCCAGAAGCTGCTTCGCCTTGGCGATGTCCGGCTTCGAGAACGGCGCCGCGCCCGCCTGCGACTGGAACGGGCCGGAGCAGGTGAAGATTGAGAAGCACTCCTTGCCGGTGCCGCCGAAGGCCGCCGTGATGTAGTCCTTCTGGTCGATCATCAGCGCCAGCGCCTGGCGCGCCTTCACGTTGTTGAAGGGCGGGAAGGTGTGGTTCATGCGCAAGACGCCCATGTAGTCGGGCACGCGCGCATCGACGACCACGTCCTTCGAGCGCTTAAGCACCGTCACGATGTCGGGCGGCGGCGAGACGTAGAGATCGACCTCGCCCGCGACCAGCGCCGCACCTGCCGTGGTCGGGTCGGGATTCACGTGCCATTCGACGCGGTCGACCTTGACCACGCGGCCGCCGGCGAGGCCGCTCGGCGCTTCCGCGCGCGGCATGTACGCCGTGTTCTTCTTGTAGACGACCTTGGAGCCCGGAACCCAGTCGGCTTGCGAGAAGACGAAGGAGCCGGAGCCGACCGCCTCGGTCACAGCCTTGCCCGGGTCGGTCTGGGCGTCCTTGTCGCGCATGATCACCGGGGGGTTGCCGCTGGCCGACGCCAGCGAGAACTCTACCCACGGATAGACGCGCTTGAGCTTGAGCGTGACCGTCTTGTCGTCGGTCGCCTCGATGGAGGCCATGTTGTCGCGGAGCTTCTGGCCCATGACGTCGCGGGCCATCCAGCGGTTCAGCGACGTCACCACGTCCTTCGACGTCAGCTTCTGGCCGTCATGGAAGGCCTGGCCGTCGCGGAGCGTGAAGACGTAGGTGAGCTTGTCCGGCGAGACCGTGTGCGAGGCGACCATCTGCGGATGCGGCGCCAGGTTCTCGTCCCACGCGAACAGCGTCTCATAGACCATCAGCCCATGCTGGACGGTGATGCCTTCCGGCGTGAACACCGGGTCAAGCAGCTTGAGGTCCGAGTTCGGCACCAGCTTCAGCACCGACTGCGATGCCGCCGGCGTCGCAGCGGCGACGAGGCCCGCGAGCGCAAGGCCCGCGATACGCATTGTCATGAACGTTCTCTCCCATTGCGACGGCGTTCGGCCGCCTTCTTCGTGGCGCCGATACTCCCATCGCCGGAAGCAGCCGACAAGCCTCAGTCGTGGAGCTTGTAGAGCCCGGGATCGGCGAGTATCGGCGCGATCGCGTCGCCGAAGACGTCGGCCCAGCGCTCGGCTCCTGCGCGCGTGCCGATCAGGTCCTGGCGGATCTCGACCATCACATGCGGCAGCCGGTTGCGCTCGGCATGGAAGGGGATCGAGTAGCCGCTCTGGGTCTTGCCGGTATAGGGCTGGTTGTCGCCGATGCAGTGCTCGATATTCTCGCAGAGCTTCCGGATCAGCGGCTTCGAGATGCGCTCGTCGTTGTTCCAGAGGATGCCGAGATGCCACGGTCGGTTGAAGCCCGCCATCGTCGGCGTGCAGCTGTGAACAGACACGATCGCCGGCACGTGGCCCTTCTTCCGCCGCTCGTCGATCCAGGCCTCCACCGCATCGTGGTAGGGCCGGTGCAGCAGGTCGAGGCGGCGCTGCCGCTCGGCCGCCGGCAGGTCCTTGTTTCCGGGAACCTCGATGCCGTCGCTGGTCGGCGGGCAGAGGCCGGGCGATTCCGGCCGGCGGTTGCAGTCGATCACCAGCCGCGAATAGTTGGTGTGGATCAGCGTCGCGTCGAAACGGCGCTGCAGATGCTTCGCTGCATCCAGCGCGCCGATGTCCCAGGCGACGTGCAGGCCGAAGGCCTCCCTGGGCACCCCCATGTCGCCGATCGCGGCCGGGACACGGTTGCTCGCATGGTCGCAGAGAAGGAGGAAGGGAGCCGGTGCGTCGGGCGCGACGATGTCGAATGCCGGCGGCTCGCCGGGGCCGATCAGGGTCATCAGAAGCGGTCGATCCGATAAGGCGTCATGTCGATGGCGGGCGTCCGTCCGGCGACGAGGTCGGCGATCAGCGCGCCCGTGGTCGCCCCTTCCGTAAGCCCCAAATGCGACGCGCCGAAGGCAAAGAATACGTTCCGATGGTGCGGGCTCGCCGAGATCACCGGCAGGGAGTCCGGCAGCGACGGCCGGTGCCCCATCCACGGGCTGCCGTCGCTGGCATCGAGCCCGGGCAGGACCCGCTTGGCGCGCTCGGCCAGGATCTCGGCGCGCTTCCAGTTGGGCGCCGCCTGGAGCCCCGCCAGCTCGACGGTGCCCGCGAGCCGGAGCCCCTTCTCCATCGGCGTCATCACCCATCCGCCGAGGCTGAGATAGTGGCGCACCTGCACGCCGGGCTTCGGCAGCATCATGTGATAGCCGCGCTCGGTCTCCAGCGGCACCGACGACCCGAGCCACGCCGACATCTGGTGGCTCCAGGCGCCGGCGGCGACCACGGCCGCATCGCAGGCGACGACCCCGGTATCGGTGACCACCGCCTCGATGCCGGCCTGGCCGGTGCGCACGCCGACCGCCTTGCCGTGCCATCTCTTGAGGCCGCGGCCGGTCGCGTAGTCGGCGACGCCGGTGACGATGCGATGCGGGTCCAGGACCCAGCTCCAGTCAGGGATCAGCACCGCCATCTCGTAGATCGGCGCCACGTCGGGCTCGAGCTGGCGGATCTCGTGACGGTCGATCGTCTCCAGCCGCACGCCGCGCGACCGCTTGAGGTTCCACTCCGGCAAGTCGGCCTCGTATTCCGCCTTGCTCTCGTAGAGGCGAAGGCAGCCGTTGCGCTTGACCTGGGCGTCGAGCCCGGCGGCCTTCCACAGCGGATCCCAATCGGCGTAGGTGCGGTTGAGCAACGAGGCCAGCGCGTCGGCCTGCTTCTCGACCTTCTCCGCGGTTCCGGCACGCCAGAAGCGCCAGAGCCATGGCGCCAAGGTCGGCAGATAGGACCAGCGGATGGTGAGGGGGCCGAGCGGGTCCGTCAGCCAGCCGGGCACCTTCCGGATCGTGCCTGGCATCGACAGCGGGGCCACGGCGCTGACCGCGATGCCGCCGGCATTGCCGTAGGAGGTGGCGCGGCCGGGCTCCAGCGGATCGATCAGGGTGACGCCGTGGCCGTCCTCGACCAGCTTGGCGGCGATGCAGGTGCCGACGACGCCGGCACCGATGACCGCGATGTTTTTGTAGGTCGCCATAGGGCGCAAGGATACCGCGACGGTTGAGGCCGAGGCCATGGCTCAGATAGGCTGATCACCATGCAGCACACCTTCTTCTGCGTCGATGCGCATACCTGCGGCAACCCGGTCCGCGTCGTCGCCGGCGGCCAGCCACCTCTCAAGGCCAAGACCGCCAGCGAACGCCGGCTGGAGTTCCTGGCCGAATGGGATTGGATCCGCGAGGCGCTGATGTTCGAGCCGCGTGGCCATGACGTGATGTCAGGAAGCCTGCTCTACCCGCCGACGCGGGAGGACTGCGACCTCGGCATCGTCTTCATCGAGGTCTCGGGGTGTCTCCCGATGTGCGGCCACGGCACCATCGGCACGGTGACCGCCGCGATCGAGCGCGGCCTGGTGAAGCCGAGGACGCCGGGCACGCTGCGTCTCGACACGCCGGCCGGCCTGGTGATCGCCGAATACGGCCAGAACGGTCCCTACGTCGAATGGGTGAAGCTGACCAACGTACCATCCTTCCTCTACGCCGAGGACATCTCGGTCGAGTCCGACGAGCTGGGACCGCTCAAGGTCGACGTCGCCTACGGCGGCAACTTCTACGCCATCGTCGAGCCGCAGGAGAACTTCCGCGACATGGCGGACTTCACCGCCGCCGACCTGGTGCGCATGAGCCCGAAGCTCCGGAAGAAGCTCAACGAGACGGGAAGCTACGTCCATCCTGAGAACCCGGCGATCAAGGGACTCTCGCACATCCAGTGGACCGGAAAGCCGACGCAGAAGAGCTCACATGGCCGCAACGCCGTGTTCTACGGCGACAAGGCGATCGACCGCTCACCCTGCGGCACGGGCACCTCGGCCCGCATCGCGCAGTTGGCTGGCAAAGGTAAACTGAAGGTCGGCGAGACCTTCGTGCACGAGAGCATCATCGGCAGCCAGTTCGAGGGCAAGGTCGAGAAGGAAGCCAAGGTCGGCAACTACGAGGCCATCATCCCCTCGATCAAGGGCTGGGCGCAGGTGACGGGGCTCAACACGATCTTCGTCGACGACCGCGATCCATTCGCCCGCGGCTTCCAGGTCATCTGATCCATGTCCACCAATCAGCTTTCCGGTGCCGAGGCGATGGTGCGCATGCTCGAAGCGCATGGTGTCCGCCATGTATTCGGCCTCTGCGGCGACACCAGCCTTCCCTTCTACGACGCGTTCCAGCGGATCGGCGGATCGATGCGCCACATCCTCGCCCGCGACGAGCGCTCGGCCGCCTACATGGCGGACGCCTATGCGCGCGTGACCGGCAGGGTCGGCGTCTGCGAGGGACCGAGCGGCGGCGGCGCCACCTACATCCTGCCGGGCGTGGTCGAGGCCAACGAGTCTTCGATCCCGGTGCTGGCGATCACCACCGATGTCGCCACCACCTCGCGCGGCCGCTTCGCGCTGACCGAGCTCG
>CAZZLX010000140.1:4698-8016 GCA_964655235.1 uncultured Rhizobium sp. | reverse complement strand
GTCTTGAAGCCGCGATAGGGCACGGTGGTGAGGCCGAGGTTGTAGTCGAGCACGCGGCCGTTGGTGAGCTTGCCCGGCTGCAGCAGGTCGTCGAGCAGGCCCTTGCGGAACGGACCGCCGTCGCGGAACGCCTGGTGCCACTTCAGCATGTCCTCGAGGCATGAGACGATGCCGCCCGAGCCCGAATAGTTCATGCCGTAGACGCCGCGGCGCGGCTTGCCGGACGAATCGAACCAGTAGCCGGTCGCCATCTCCATATCGACCTCGGTCTGGTCCTCGGCGAGACGGCTGTGCGTCATGCCGAGCGGGCCGAAGATGCGGCGCCGGAACACCTCGCCGAGCGAAGCCTTCTCCTTGCGCTCGATCGCCACCTGCACGAGGCGATAGTTGGTGTTGCAGTAGGAGACCTGGCGGCCGGGCGGGAAGTTCAGCGTCTCGAGACGGCAGGAGAGATCCATCAGCTGTTCGGCGCGGACCTGCGTCGTTGTCATGCTGCCGGAGACGGTCATCGCCTCGCCGAGATCGCGCACACCGCTGGTCATCGTCAGCATCTGGCGGATCGAGACCTGCTTGGCCCAGGGCTTCAGCTCGGGGATGTGCCTGGCGATCTTGTCGTCGAGCTTGAGCTTGCCTTCGTCCTGCAGCATCAGCGCGACGGTGCAGAGGAAATGCTTGGTGACGGAGGCGAGCCGATAGCGTGTCGTCGGCGTCGCCTTGATGCCGTGCTCGATCACCGCCTCGCCATAAGCGCGCTCGTGGACGACCCTGCCGTCCTTGATCACGGCGATGATGCCGCCCGGCGTCTGCGGCTTGTCCCAATGGGCGAACAGCCTGTCGATCGCCTCTGAATAGGGACCGCGCACCTCGTCCCTGCCCGCGCTCTCGGGCGCGAGTTTCAGCGCTAAGGACATGGCTTCCTCCCTGGAACGAAGGCGTCAGGACGACGCCCAAGGATCGTGCCCGCTGGCAGCGGGGGCGTCAAACGCCGACAGTGTCGCGCAGCGTCCGGATCAGCTCCGCCGGCGGTTTATGGATGTCGAGCACGATCGCCCCGGACGGCTCTTCCAGGGTCGCGAACTGGCTCGGCAGCAGGGTCGAGGGCATGTATTCGTGCCGGCGGGACGCGACGCGCGATCCGACCAGATCCTGCGTGCCCTTGAGATAGGCGAAGGCCACCTCCGGGCGCCCGCCCGAGAGCCGATCGCGATAGGCCTGCTTGAGTGCCGAGCAGGCGAGAATGGTCGGGCGGTCGGTTGCGATCCACTCGCCGATCGCCTTGGCGAGCGCGTCCAGCCAGGGCCAACGGTCGTCGTCGTTCAACGGCTGGCCGCGCCGCATCTTCTCGACGTTGGCGGCGGGATGCCAACGATCGCCTTCCTCGAAGGTCCAGCCCGTCGCCTCGGCGAAGCCCTTGCCGACCGTGGTCTTGCCGGAGCCCGAGACGCCCATGAGCACGACGACCTTGATCGTCACGACCAGTCCGCGTGATGGGTGCCGGGCCTGTCGACCCGCTCGAAGCCGTGACGGCCGAAGCCGTCGCGTAGCGCCTGGATCATCGACGTCGCGCCCTTGGCCGTACGCATCGCATCGAGATAGGCGAGCGACGATGAGAGCACCGGCGCGGCGATGCCTCGGCTTGCCGCCAAGGCGACCGTGCGGCGCCAAGCCGGCTCGCAGGCGGCGATGATCTTCGCGAAATCAGGCGCCGCCAGCAGGTGTGGAAGCTCGGGTTCGTTCGAATAGGCGGCCGTGATGTGGGTCAGGAATTTCGCACGCAGGATGCAGCCGGCCTGCCAGACGCGCGCGGCGCGCCCTAGATCCTTGACCCAGCCATGCGCAGCGGCGCCAGCCCGGATGAGCTGGAAGCCCTGGGCATAGCAGACCAGGGTCGCCGCGAAGAGCGCGTCGCCGAGATCGGCGCGTACTGTTGCCTCGCCCACCCTCACCGGCGTGCCCAGGCGATCGGCGACGGACTTGCGCTCGGGCGCACCTGATAGCGTGCGCGCGAACACCGCCTCGGCGAGCGTCGGCACCGCGACGCCCAGCGACATCGCCGCCTCGATCGCCCAGCCGCCGGTACCCTTCATGCCGGCACGGTCCGAGATCACGTCGAGCAGCGGCCTGCCGGTCTCGCCGTCGCTGCGGCCGAGAATGTCTTCTGCCAGTTCCAAGAGATATGAGGCGCGGTCGCCGGCGGCCCAGCCCGCCGCTTCCTTCTTCATCTCAGGGTAGGAGAGGCCGAGACCGGCCTGCAGGATCTGCGTCGTCTCGGCGATCGCCTGCATGACCCCGTACTCGATGGCGTTGTGCGCCATCTTGACGAAGTGGCCGCCAGCGTCGGGGCCGAACCAGTCTGCGCAGGCACTGCCGTCGTCGGCGCGGGCGGCGATCGCTTCGAGCCAAGGCTTGATGCGCCGGTACGCCGCCTCGGTGCCGCCGGCCATCATCGCCGGCCCACGACGTGCCCCTTCCTCGCCGCCCGAGACGCCGAGGCCGACGAAGTCGAGTCCGTCCTTCGCGAGCTCCGCGGTCCGGCGCTGCGTGTCGCGCCATTCCGAATTGCCGCCGTCGACGATGATGTCGCCGCGCTCGAGATGCGGCCTGAGATCGGCGATCGCAGACTCGACCGGCTTGCCGGCATTGACCATCAGCAGCACGGCGCGCGGCTTCGGCAGCTTGCCGAGCATGACGCCCAGGCTGGGCACGACGACGAGCCGCTTGTCCTCGGCCGTATGCGACCGCGCCGCAGCATCGCGGTCGTAGACCACGACCGTCACGCCGCGGTCCGCGAGGTTCTGCGCCAGCGCCCGGCCCATCACGCCGGCGCCGATGAGGCCCAATGTCGTCATTCGTCATCGTGGTTAAACGGTATCCGCGCCGCACGCAAGCCGCCGCTCTTCGCCCTTGCGAAACGGCTCTGCGAAATCGCGTTTGCGAAGTCGCAATGCGAGACGACCATCTTGCGGACAGCGTCGATCCGGCGGGAGAATCCACGCATGGATGCAAGCCTCCGCCTCCGAGCCGAGCGTGCCGACGGCGCCGCCGTCGACGCCCTGCTGCCGCTTCCGCGCGGCAGCGAGCCCGAGCGCGTGAAGGCCTTGCTCGACAAGATCCTGAAGGCCGGTGCCAAGGAGGAGACGGCGACGATGATCGCCGCGCTCGCCGCCGCGCTCGCCGCGAGGACATTGACCGCCCGTCCGGGCAGCCAGTCGGTCGACGCCACGCAGGGCGCGGTCGACGCGGTGCTGGACGCAGCAAAGGATGCGGAGACGACCATGAGCCGACACTCAAGGCCGCAGAAAGGGTCGTAGCCCAACT
>CAZZLX010000140.1:0-4688 GCA_964655235.1 uncultured Rhizobium sp. | reverse complement strand
AAAGATCGCCGACATCATCAAGCGCCAGAAGCTCGCCAAGCTGGCGCCCACCGCCACCGTGCGCCAGGCCTGCAAGCTGATGGCCGAGCGTGCCGTCGGCGCGGTGCTGGTCACCGACGGCGGCGGCAAGCTCGCCGGCATCTTCACCGAACGCGACCTGGTGAAGCGGGTCGCCGCCCCCGGTCTCGACGTCGAGAAGACGACGCTGGCCGAGGTAATGACCCGGACGCCGGAGACGATGACGCCCAGCGATCCGGCCGTCGTGGCGCTCCGGCGCATGCGCGACGGCGGCTTCCGCCACATGCCGATCGTGGACGGCGAGAAGCTGCTCGGCGTGGTTTCCGCCCGCGACTTCATCGGCGCCGAGATGAAGCAGCTCGAGATCGAGACCGCCTTCCGCTCGGCCGTGCTCGCTGAAGGGTTCCGCCCCCAGGCCTGACGCGCCTCACGCATCTGCAACTAATCTGTGACACGCCGTCGGCACGGGATTTAGCTCGCGCCCGCGAAATGAAATCGCGTTCACATAAACGGTCGCAGGGTTGTCGGCCGTGACGGTGTTCCTACACTCACGCCCATGTACGGGTGCCGTTCGTGATCTCGGCCGAACTCGCCGGGCTCATCCAATCCCTGCGTTCGCTTTGGGCGGTCGAACTGCTGCTGCTCCTTCAGCGGCGGCCTGACCGGTCGTGGCCGGTCGACGACCTCGTGGTCGAGCTCCGCAGCAGCCGGGCGCTCGTCGACAGCGTGCTCTCGCGCCTGCATGAACTTGACCTGGTCGAGCGCCTGTCCGACGGCAGCTACCGGTACCGGGCTGCTTCGTCGGCAAACGAGGAATTGGTTTCGGATCTAAGCCGCCTCCACGCCGAGCGGCCGCTGGCGATCGCGCAGGCCCTCCATGGCGGACCGGACGAAAAGCTGCGTGCCTTCTCGGATGCCTTCAGGCTGAAGAAGGATTGACGGAATGACGATGACCTTCCCGGCCCTGGTCTATGTCATGTGCGCGGCGAGCGCTCTCGTCTGTACCGCGCTGCTAATCCGGAGCTATCGGAAGACTCGGGCGGCGCTGCTGCTGTGGAGCGCGATTGGCTTCGTCTTCCTCTCCGCCAACAACGTGTTCCTGGTGCTCGACCTCGTCGTCTTTCCCGACGTCAACTTCCTCGCCTGGCGGAACCTGTCGGCGCTCGCCGCGATCGCGGTGCTGCTCTACGGCTTCATCTGGGAGGCCGACTGATGGAGAGCTTCACTGCCGGCGCCATCGTTTTCGGCTACATCGTGGTGGGCGTGTTCTTCCTCCGCTTCTGGCGCCGCACCCGGGACTCTCTGTTCGCGATCTTCGCCCTCGCCTTCTTCGTGCTCGCCGGCAACGGCGCCATCGTCACGCTGTCGGGCATCGAGCGTGAAGCCTTGAGCTGGGTCTACCTGCTCCGCGCCGCGGCTTTCATGCTGATCATCGCGGCGATCGTCCGGAAGAACCTGCCGAGACGGGGCAGCTAGAATTACGGATATTAGTCCTTGACAAAATCCGCATTTTTTGTCAGGATCGCCGCTACTGGGGCGTAGCAGGCGAGCATCGCCGCCGAGCCCCTCCTCGCTGTAGATCTCCTTCGACCGGCGGGCGCCAAAACGGCGTTTCTGCGGAGCATTTCCCATGACATGGATGGACCGGATGTCCGCGCTCCTGGCGCGGAAGTCGTCGCGCGCGGGCGCGGCGGTGGCCGCGGTCGGCCTGGCGCCGGCGCGCTGGACACCGCGCCGCTACGATCGCCTCGCCGAGGAAGGCTATCGCAAGAACGTCGTCGCCTATCGCTGTGTGCGCGAGATCGCGCGCGCCTGCGCCTCGGTGCCCTGGCTTCTCTACACGGGGAGCCACGAGGTCGATCAGCATCCGCTGCTCGACCTGCTGCGCCGGCCCAACCCGCGCCAGTCCGGGCCGGAGCTGATCGAGGCCGCGATCGGCCATCTGCTGCTCTCCGGCAACGCGTATCTCGGAGTGGTTCGCCCCGACGGCGAGATCCCGCGCGAGCTCTATGCGCTACGCCCCGACCGCATGCGCATCGTGCCCGACGTCTCCGGCGTGCCGCAGGCATATCGCTACGAGGTCGAGGGCCGCAGCGTCGACTGGCCAGTCGATCCGATCTCCGGCGCGTCCGACGTCCTGCATCTTCGCGACTTCCATCCGCTCGACGACTGGTACGGCCTCTCGCCGATCGAGGCAGCGGCCGCCGCGATCGACCAGCACAACGCCGCGGCCGAGCACAACGCAGCGCTGCTGCAGAACGGGGCGCGCCCGTCAGGTGCGCTCGTCTTCCGCTCCGATCCCGGTCCCGACGGCATCCGCCGCGTCGAGGAAGCGCTGCTCGACCGCACGCAAGGACCCTGGCAGGCGGGCCGCCCCCTCGTTCTCGGCGGCGACGTCGACTGGAAGGAACTGGGCTTCTCGCCGAAGGATATGGACTTCGCCGAGCTCAAGGCCCAGGCCGCCCGCGAAATCGCCGCCGCCTTCGGCGTGCCGCATTTGCTCGTCGTCTCAGGTGAGGCCACCTACTCGAACCGCGCCGATGCGAGGCTTGAGCTCTGGGAGCACACGGTGATCCTGCTGCTCGACCGCCTGTCGTCAGCGCTCTCGTCCTGGCTCGGCCCGATGTTCGGCGAGAACCTCCGCCTCGCCCATGATCTCGACGAGGTGCCGGCGCTCGCTCCGCGCCGCCGACTCAAATGGCAGCAGATCCAGCAAGCAGACATTCTGACGCTCAACGAGAAGCGCCAGGCGCTCGGGTACGTGCCGGTCAAAATTGAAGAAGGCAAGAGAGAGCAAAAAAACTCCGAGCACTTCCGGCGCCTCCACGGATACGAACAGCCGCGGAGTCCCGCCGGCGATCCACACGGTGGCCGCTGGAGCAAGCCGCCGATCCGGACTCGAGAATCCGCTGCCATGCCGGCCATAGCACGCGATGACGACCTCACCGACGTCTTGGTCCGCATCGGCGTAACCGGATTGTCAGGCCCCCAGATGGAGGCCGTCAAAGAGTTATACCGAATACTTCGAGACAACTTCCCTGAGGTTGCCGCGGCGGAAGAGTTCCTTAGGCTCCTGCGCCCGTCGGAGTTCTCCGCCGCCGCTAAATCCTGGCAGGACCCTCCGAAGACCCTCAAGGAACTGCGCCCCGACGTCGAGCCGAGAGGCTTCAATACCGTCAAGCAGCTCAACGACTATCTCGACGAGACGATAGGCAAGACGCCTCCAGGCTACGAACGCCATCACATCATTCCCCAGCACCAAACGCGGCCTGAGTATCAAACGCAGGATTTCAGGGAGAACTTCGTTCATCATACCGAGAACATCGTCATAATCCCCGTGCTCCGGCACTGGATGATCCACCACGTAGATATGAATCGACCGAGGGTCGAAGGCGGGCCGCTACTGCGAGACGTTGTGGCACAGGCCCAGTGGCAGGCGCAGTGGTGGGCAGGTCTGCATCTCTTGACGCATCGGGGAGTGCTGGCAGATGGCGGCTACAGATAACGATCTTCGATCGCTCACAATCGCCGAGCTTGTCGAAGCCTATAAGAAGCTTGTCGAGGACTGGGTCAAGCGACGAGACAGCATGAAGCTTCTACCGCCTGATTCCGCCTCCCCTCCTTATCTCGATGAGATAATGCGGCGCGGAGAAGGCAATAATCCGCTGTTGCTACAGCTGCTTGAGCACCCAAACCTGACCGTGTGTGTTCAAGTCGCGGTCAACTTCCTGCGGGCCAGGATCGAACCGCGACTTGCCAGAGCCGTCCTTTGGGAAATTGCGCCCCTCCACGAGACGGCCGGCATTGATGCTTCCTTCTATCTCGCCGCGCATGATCGAGAGTACCGGATCAAGCATAACGTCCCCGAGGGGTTCCTCGCATGGGACGAGCCTATCCCGGAAGGCGCGGATAGCGCGCAGCTTGGGAAAGAGCAGCCGGATAGAAAAAATTAGCGCCGCGCGGCGTTGAATTTTTCCAGCGCCGCAGCCCCCGGCACCAGATCCGACTCCGCTAACCGGTTCAGCGGAGTGTCGATGGTCTGCAGGTGGCCGTGCAGGTCCTTCGGGTTGGGATCGAGGTAGAGGAGGCCGGTCGCGATCTCGCCTTCGACGTTCTTCTTCTGGAGGTAGGTCATCGCGGCGATCCGGTCGTGGACGTCGTAATCCGCGGCCAGCTTGTAGAGGTTCAGCACCGAGCCGTCGTGCTGGGTCACCTGCTCGAGCGAGCCTTCCGGATAGTCGGCGGTGATCTCGGAGCGCGTCGGCATGTAGTCGAGCGCATTCACCGCTTCGTTGTGCTCGCGCACGTAATCGAAGCTCTTGGTCGAGCCGGCGTGGTTGTTGAAGGCGACGCAGGGCGAGATGCAGTCGATGAAAGCGGCACCCCGGTGGCGGAGCGCGCCCTTGATCAGCGGCACGAGCTGGGTCTTGTCGCCAGAGAAGGAGCGCGCAACGTAGGTGGCGCCGAGCTGGAGCGCCAGCGCCACCATGTCGATCGGGGAGTCGTTGTTGTCGGCACCCCACTTGCTCTTGGAGCCCGCGTCCGCGGTCGCCGATTTCAGCGCCGCTTCCGCGCGGTCCCACACTTCGTCGCTGCCGATACGGTTGTCGGGCCGCGTCGCCAGCTTCACCCGCACGTCCTCGAAGCCGAGGTCGCGGTAGATCTGCAGC
>CAZZLX010000139.1:0-8017 GCA_964655235.1 uncultured Rhizobium sp. | reverse complement strand
GGATGCCGTTCTAGTTCGGCGATCGACACGGTCACCAGCCCCTTCTTGTCGGCCAGTACGGCGATGCGGCCGGTGACAGCGTAGAGCGTGTCTAGATCGTGGGTGATCAGGAACACGGTGAAGCCCAGGTTGCGCGAGAGGTTCTGCAGCAGCGCGTCGAACTGGGAAGCGCCGACCGGATCGAGCCCGGCGGTGGGTTCGTCGAGGAACACGATGTCGGGATCGAGGGCGAGCGCGCGCGCGAGCGCCGCGCGCTTGCGCATGCCGCCGGACAGCTCCGAGGGGATCTTGCGGCCATCCTCGGCCTTGAGCCCGGCGAGCTTGATCTTGAGCAGCGCCAGCTCGCGCGCAAGCTTTGGCGGCAGATCGAGATGCTCGCGCATCGGGACCTCGACGTTCTCGCAGACGGTCAACGAGGAGAACAGCGCGCCGTCCTGGAACAGCACGCCCCACCGCCGCTCGAGCTCGAGCATGGCCTTCGGGTCGAGGGGATCCACCTTGCGGCCGAGCACCTCGATGGTGCCCTCGCGCGGCTTGATCAGCCCGAGGATGGTGCGCATCAGCACCGACTTGCCGGTGCCGGAACCGCCGACGATCCCCAGGATCTCGCCCTTGCGGACGTCGAGATCGAGATCCTTGTGAATCTCCTTGCCGCCGAGCTTGGTCCTGAGCCCGCGGACGCGGATGACGATGTCGTCGCTCATATGGCGATCAGGTTGAAGAAGATCGAGAAGATCGCGTCCACCACGATCACGAGGAAGATCGCCTGGACCACCGAGCGGGTCGTCAGGCGGCCGACGGAGCCGGCGTCGCCCTTGACGCGGAGACCCTGGTAGCAGCCGACCAGGCCGATCATCGCCGCGAACACCGGCGCCTTGGTCATGCCGACCCAGAAGTGGCGGATCGGGATGCGGTCCTGGACACGGGTGACGAAGGTCTGCGGCGAAATGTCGAGATTGACCCAGGCCATCAGCGCGCCGCCCAGCAGGCCCATGATGTCGGAGAAGAAACAGAGAATCGGCAGCGCCACGACCAGGGCCGCGATCCTGGGCAGCACCAGCACCTCGACCGGATCAAGGCCGAGGGTGCGCATCGCGTCCACCTCCTCGCGCAGCTTCATCGTTCCGATCTGCGCGGTGAAGGCGCTTCCGGAGCGGCCGGCGACGACGATGGCCGTCAGCAGGATGCCGATCTCGCGCAGGACCGAGATGGCGACCAGGTCGACGACGAAGATCTCGGCGCCGAAGAAGCGGAGCTGGCTGGCGCCCTGATAGGCCATGACCACGCCGATCAGGAACGAGATCAACCCGACGATCGGCAGCGCGTTGAGCCCGACTGCCTCCAGATGGAAGATGAAGGACGTGAAGCGAAAGCGGCTCGGCCGCAGCGCGACGCCGGCGAAGGTCTCGATCGTGAGGCCGAAGAATCCGAGGAAATTCCGCGCCTCGCGCACCGCGAAGGCGGTGTGGAAGCCGAGGCGTTCCAGCAGCTCTTCGAAACTCGGCGGAAGCTTTCGCGCGGCATCGGGCGTCTGATCGACCGCCCCGACGGTCTCCAGCAGCGCCGAGGCACGCCGGTCGGCGCCGGCGAAGGCGACCGCGATCCCGCCTTCGGTCAGCGTCTTGGCGGCCTGCCTGATGAGCCAGGCGCCGGCCGTGTCGAGGGCCTCGATGCCGCTCAGGTCCAGGGTCGCGCGCTTGGAGGTGAGGCGGAGCTTCCTGATCTCTTCGTCGAGGCCGGCCGCGCCTCCCACAGTCCACGGGCCGGCAAGGCGGACCCGTGCGGTCTCGCCTTCCTCGCTGACGCTTACCTGGGCCTTGGCCGCCATCAGGCGACTGTCGCGGATAGGGAAGGAGCCGGCAACCGTTGACGACTAGGAATGTTATACTGTATCGACACTTGCCCCATGCACGACCATGACCACGCTTCGCACCAACATCCGCCGGCCGCCGGACGTTCCGGAAGCGGGAACCATGTCCAAGGTCGCGAGATGCCGGTATCGGCGCTCCTGAGTTCCGCGGCGAGCCGCCTCGGCATCGTCGCCTCGGCGATCGCCGGGCTGTGGCTCGCGGTCTTCTGGGCGCTCTGAGCCATGGCGACGATCCGCCTCGATGGTCTGACGCTAGCCTATGACCGCCACCCGGCGGTCCACCACCTGACGGGATCCTTCCAGCCCGGTTCGCTGACGGCGGTGGTGGGCCCGAACGGCGCGGGCAAGTCGACGCTGCTGAAGGCGATCGCCGGGCTGATCCGGCCGGCCGAAGGCAAGGTCACGCTGTCTCACCTGACCCGTCGCGAAATCGCCTATCTGCCGCAGCAGGCGGAGGTCGACCGATCGGTGCCGCTGACGATCCTCGAAGTCGTGGCGCTCGGCCACTGGCGGCGGATGGGGTTGTTCGGCGGTCTCGGGCGCGCGCAGATCGAGGCGGCGCGGGAAGCCCTCGCCGCGGTCGGCCTGGGGGGATTCGAAAGCCGCGCCGCCGGCGCGCTTTCCGCCGGGCAGTTCCAGCGCGCGCTGTTCGCGCGGATGATGCTCCAGGACGCCAAGGTGATCCTGCTCGACGAGCCGTTCACCGCGATCGATGCACGCACCACGGCCGACCTGCTCGAACTCGTGCAGCGCTGGCACGACGAGAAGCGCACGGTCGTCACCGTGCTGCACGACTACGAACAGGTGCGCCGCGTCTTCCCCGAGACGCTGCTGCTCGCCCGCGAGCTGGTCGCCTGGGGGCCGACCGAGGAAGCGCTGAGCCCGGCCAATCTGCTGAAGGCGCGGGCCATGGCCGAGTCCTGGCAGGACGACGCGCCGATCTGCCATCGCCCCGCAGCGTGAGCTTTTCCGCTCTCCTTCTGGATCCTTTCCTCGACTACGCCTTCATGCGCCGGGCGCTGGTCGCGTGCTTGGCACTTTCGCTGGGCTCGGCGCCGGTCGGCGTGTTCCTGATCCTCCGGCGCATGAGCCTGCTCGGCGATGCGCTCAGCCATGCGATCCTGCCTGGCGCGGCAGTCGGCTTCGTCTTCGGCGGTCTCAGTCTCTGGCCGATGAGCCTCGGCGGCTTCGCCGCGGCCGTCGCCGTGGCGCTGCTCTCCGGTTGGGTCGCGCGCTCGACCCAGCTCCGCGAGGACGCGAGCTTCGCCGGCTTCTACCTGATCGCGCTCGCGGTCGGCGTGCTGCTGATCTCGCTGCATGGCGGCCCGGTCGACCTGATGCACGTGCTGTTCGGCTCGGTCCTCGCGGTCGACGGCGACTCCCTGCTGCTGGTTGCGTCGATCGCGAGCCTGACGCTGATCGCGTTGGGCCTGATCTGGCGACCGCTGGTGGTCGAGTGCTTCGATCCGGGCTTCCTCAAGGCGGTGGGCGGCCCGGGTGGCGCGATCCACATGCTCTTCCTGGTACTGGTCGTGGTGAACCTGGTCGCGGGCTTCCAGGCGCTGGGGACGCTCATGGCGGTCGGGCTCATGATGCTGCCGGCGGCGGCGGCCCGCTTCTGGGCAACCAGCGTCGAGGGGCTGGCCCTTGCCGCGGTGCTCATATCTGCAATCTCCAGTGTGAGCGGACTGCTCCTTTCGTTCCACCTGGAGTTGGCATCGGGCCCGGCGATCGTGCTGACGGCCGGCGTCGCCTATGTCGGCTCGATCCTGGCCGGCCCCAGGGACTCGCTCCTCCGGCGCGCCTTCCCGGGGCACCACCTAGAGGCATAAATCCGTTTGATTAGTGACCTATCCGGGCGTTACCTGTCGCCCGTGGATGGGGTCTCCTTCGTCTGTACGGTCTTCAACAAGGCCGGCTATCTGCCGGGCGTGCTGGATGCGCTCGCCCGCCAGGTTCCTGAGCGCCCCCGCCAGTTCATCTTCATCGACGACGGGTCCAGCGACGCCTCGGCCGACATCGTCGAGCGGGCGATCGCCGGCTGGGAGGACGCGACGCTTGTCCGTCAGCCGAATGGCGGGCCGACCGCGGCGACGAATGCCGGCATCGCGCTCGCTCGTCACCGCTATCTGAAGCTGCTGGGATCGGACGACCTGCTGGCGCCGTTCTGCACGCGGCGCCTGATCGAGGTGCTGGAAGAGACCGGCGCCGACGTCGTGTTCAGCCGCCAGGACTACTATAGCCACGCGCGCGACATCTCCTTCGTCGAAGCGCCCGTGGCGCCCGAGGTCCCGGCGGACCCGCTCCGCACCGTCATCGCCCGCACGATCTCCGGCACCAGCCAGACGCTCTACCGGCTCGACGCGATCCGTTCGGCGGCCGCCTGTGACCCCGGTGTCTTCGCCGAGGACTTCTCGCTGGCCCTGCGAGTCGCGCGCCGAGGGCGCATCGCTCTCCTCGACCTGGTCACCGCGCTCGGTCCCGATGGCGACGGCGATCGCCTGATGGTCGGGAGAAAGCACCAGACCTTTCACGACTACAACCTCGCGCTGGCGCGGTTTCTTGAGCAGACCCCGGACCTTCCCCCGCATCTGCGCCGACTGGCGTTGCGCCGTGCCGCGGGCCGCGCCGCCAAGTGGGCGAGGCGGGAGGGTGGGCAGCGGCTGCCGTTGCGCTATCTTGCCCTCGATGCTGTCGCCCGCCTCGGCCTGCCGATCGACCACGCCCGTGCCATCCGCGCGACGCTGGATGCGTTCGCGCTCGGCCCGGCCGCGGCTGCGCGTCCGCTCATTCTCCCGGCCGTCGCCTAGATGAAGCATACGCCGGAGATCTCGCGCGCCTTTGTGCACGAAGCGGCCGAACGGCTGCCGGTCGGCATGGCAGTGTTCGATGCGGAACAGCGCCTCGTCTGGTGCAACGACGCCTTCGCCGTGTTCCAGGACGAGAAGCCAGCCAAGCTGGTGGGCGAGGCCGCCGCGGCGCTGGTCATGCGCGTGTTGCCGCGCTTCCGCGCGCCCAAGGCGTCGCGGGCGCAGTGGCAGGCGTGGATCGACGCCTACTGGACGGAGATCGCCAAGCGTCGCCCGCCGCCGATGGACGTCGAGCTTGCCGACGGGAACTGGGTGCAGTTCTCGGCGGTGCCGTTGCCGTCCGGCGGCATCGCTGTGATGTGGATCAACGTCACCGAGCAGAAGCAGCTGGCGACGCGCTATCGCGAGATCACCGAAGGCGTGTCCGATTGGACCTGGGAGATGGATGCCGATCTCCGGTTCACCTACATCGACGATCGCGCCCGGATCCATTCAGGCAACAACCCGACGCGCGCCATCGGCAAGCGCCGCGACGAGATCGCCGACACCTCCTTCGACTCCGAGGGCTGGGAGCGGCATCTTGCCGACCTGAGCGCGCGGCGTCCTTTCCAGGACTTCATCTACCGGGTCGAGACCGACGACGGAGTCCGGTTTTTCCGGACCAGCGGCAAGCCGGTAGTCGGCCCCGACGGCGCCTTCCACGGATATCGCGGCACCGCGACCGACATCACCGCGAAAGTCTCGGTCGAGCATGCGCTCCGCGACTCCGAGGCACTGAAGGCGGCGATGATCGACACCGCGCTCGACGCGATCATCGTCGTCGACGAGGACGGAATCGTGGTCGCCTTCAATGCGGCGGCCGAGCAGATGTTGGGCATCGCACGTGCCAAGGCGATCGGACAGCCGGTCGACCGGGTCGCGGTTCCAAACTCGCTACTCGATGCGGCCGCGGCCGAGCCGGGGCGCCGGATCGAGGATACGGCGATACGGCAGGACGGCGGGGTGTTCCCGGTCGAGGTCGCGGTATCGCGGCTGCCCGTCGACGGTCGCTCGGTGACCATCGCCTATCTCCGCGACATCGGCGACCAGAAGGAATCCGAACGCAAGCTCGAGGCGCTCGCCTATTTCGATCCGCTGACCGGCATCGCCAACCGCACGCTGATGCTGGAGCGTCTCGATCGCGCCGCTGCCGAAGAGCGCGATCTGGCGTTGCTTTATCTGGCGCTCGACCGCTTCGAGATCGTCCGGTCCAGCGTCGGCCACGACGTTGCCGACCGGGCCCTGGCGGCCTTGGCCCAGCGCATCGCCCGCGAGCTGCCGCAGACGGAGCTCGTGGCACGCTTGGGTACGGTCGAGTTCGGCCTGGTGGTAGCCGATCCGGCGGACTCGGCGGTGGATGCAGCGGTGGCTCTGCTGCAGTCGCTGCTGGCGAAGCCAATCGCGGTCGATGGCCGCGAGGTCGTGCTGTCGGGCTCCATCGGCATCGTTCGCACCGGCCGCCTCTACAAGGCCGGTATCGAGATGCTGCGGGACGCTGCTGTCGCCGCCGATCACGCGCGTGCCGCCCGCGCCACCGGGCATGCGCGGTTCCGCGAGCCGATGCGCGCCCGCGCCGTCGAGGCGCAGCGCATCGAGAGCGACCTTCGTCGCGCGCTCGAAGCCGGCGACCAGCTCAGGCTCAGCTACCAGCCGATCGTGCACCTGGAAGACGGGCGTCTCGCAGGCTTCGAGGCGCTAGCCCGCTGGCGCCATCCCGAGCGCGGGCTGGTCCCGGCCGCCGACTTCATCGAGGTCGCCGAGCAGACCGGGCTCGTCATCCCGCTCGGCCTCACGGTCCTCGAACGCGCCTGCGCGCAGCTCGCGGCTTGGCCGCGAACGACGCCCATGGGCGTGCCGTTCTTCGTCTCCGTCAACCTATCGGCCAGGCAGCTCGGTCATCCGACTCTGGTCGACGATGTGGGCCGCGTGCTCCGGGAGACCGGGGCCGATCCGAAGCGGATCAAGCTCGAGATCACGGAAAGCGCGGTCATGGCCGACGCCGGTGCCGCGGTCGACATCCTTCGCCGCCTGAAAGCGCTCGGCGTCACGCTCGCCGTCGATGATTTCGGCACCGGCTATTCGTCGCTGAGCTACCTCACGCGCCTGCCGGTCGACAGCCTCAAGATCGACCAGTCGTTCATCGCCGCGATTCACGGCAGCGTCGAGAGCCGCGGCGTCGTCCGCGTCGTCACCGAGCTCGGCCGCCTGCTCCGCCTGGAGACGATCGCCGAAGGCATCGAGACCGCCGGCGATCTCGAGATCCTCCGCATCCTCGCCTGCGATCTCGGCCAGGGATTCCTGTTCTCGCGCCCGCTCGATCCCGAAGACGCTTCGGCGATCATCGCCGCCGGCAAGGTCGAGCGCCGGAAGACCCTATAGGCGAGCGATCGCGTCGCGCGCCACGTCGAATGCCGGTCGTATCGTCGCGAGCCTGAGCTCCACCTCCGCCCAGTCGCCGGCGCGAGCCGCGGCTTCGACGGCCTCGCTCGCCGCCGCCATCGCCCGGGCCCCGGCGCTGCGTGCCGCACCCTTGATCGAGTGCGCGTGATCCTCCACCGCGCTCCGGTCGCGTGCCGCCACGAAGGCCTCGAGCTCTTCCACCATCGGCGCCGTGGTCTCGACAAACATCTGCAGCATCTCGCGCACGTCGTCGTCGATCTCGCCGAAGGCGGCGAGAATCTGGCCCATGTCGAGGACATCGTCGGCGGCGCTCCTCCGGACAGCATAGCGGATTCAGGAAAAAGAAAAGCGGAACGGCGCCGATGCCGGCGTCGCTCCGCTGGAGGGAGGAGGTTCGGGGGAACCCCGAAGGACGGGCGACCGCGGTCGGGGGGACCAAACGACGGTCGCGCGCCTATGGACGTTGGTCGCCGAAACCCGCGTTTCGGTTCAAATGATCTGTCTCAGCGCCCGGCGAGCGCGGTGACCTTGGAGACCGCGGCGAAGGCGTCGACGAGACCGGGACCATCGGGAAGCGGGCTTGCGGTGTCCTTGAGGATGCGGCGGGCCTCGCCCGAGCCGAGCTTCGGCGCGCGTTCGCGCAGGAGCGCCGCCACGCCGGATACCTGCGCGGCGGCGACCGAGGTGCCGGTCACGTAGCCGACCACGCCCTCGGAGACGGTGGCACGCACGTCGACACCGGGAGCGGCGACGACGACATGGCTCCCCTGCGCGCCCTCGAGGTAGGGATGGTTCTTCGGGTCGGTCGCGGTTACGGCGACGACGCCGTCATAGGCGGCGGGATAGCGCGGCGGCGCGGTCGGGCCGTCGTTGCCGGCGGCCGCCACGACGACGATGC
>CAZZLX010000138.1:0-8039 GCA_964655235.1 uncultured Rhizobium sp. | reverse complement strand
CGGCGGCACACGCGGCATCGGCGAGGCCATCTCGGTCGCGCTCAAGGACAAGGGCTACAAGGTTGCCGCCAACTACGGCGGCAACGATGCGGTCGCCGCCGAATTCACGAAGCGGACCGGCATCAGGGCCTACAAGTGGGACGTCAGCGACTTCGCCCAGTGCCAGCAGGGGATCAAGCTGATCGAATCCGATCTCGGGCCGGTCGACGTGCTGGTCAACAACGCGGGAATCACCCGCGACGGCACGATGCACAAGATGACGTTCGAGCAGTGGAACCAGGTCATCCAGACCAATCTCTCCTCATGCTTCAACATGTGCCGCGGCGTGATCGAGGGGATGCGCGCGCGCAAGTTCGGCCGCATCGTCAATATCGGCTCGATCAACGGCCAGGCCGGGCAGTACGGCCAGGTGAACTACGCGGCCGCCAAGTCCGGCATCCACGGCTTCACCAAGGCGCTGGCCCAGGAAGGCGCCGCCGCGGGCATCACGGTCAACGCGGTGGCGCCGGGCTACATCGACACCGAGATGGTGCGCGCGGTGCCGCCCAACGTGCTTGAGAAGATCGTCGCCCGCATCCCCGTCGGCCGCCTCGGCAAGGCGTCCGAGATCGCCCGCACCGTCTGCTTCCTGGTCGACGACGAGGGCGGGTTCATCACCGGCTCGACGCTGTCGGTCAACGGCGGCCAGCACATGTATTGACGTCGGTGGAGGTCGATCCTCGCGAATACCCGGACCGTCCATGGGTCGGCATCGGCGCGATTGTTTTTCGCGCCGATGACGTGCTGCTGGTCCGCTCCAGCAAGGGCTCGCGCCGGGGGCAATGGAGCATCCCCGGCGGCGCCCAGGATGCCGGCGAGACCATCTTCGAGACCGCCGTCCGCGAGGTACGTGAGGAAGCAGGCATCGAGATCGCGCCGGTCGGGATCGTGACGGCGGTCGATTCCATTCGCCGCGACACCGATGGACGCGTTCGCTTCCACTTCACGCTGATCGACGTTCTGGCCGAGTGGCGCTCGGGCGCGCTCGTTCCCGGCGACGACGCCGACCGCGCCGAATGGGTCCCGGTCGCACGATTTGCCGAGCTGAAGCTGTGGTCGGAAACGGTCCGTGTGATCGAGATGGCACGGCAGATGCGCGACCAGCGCTGAGCGGCTATTTACTGCGACCCATGACGTCCCCTCACCTCAACCCTCCCCAGCGAAGGTGGGAGGGGACTCGATTTCGCGCTCCTTCCCCCCGCGGAGCGTGGAGGAAGGTTGGGATGGGGGGCCGCACTCGATGACCGCGACGGCCTCCCGCCGCCGCGCGACGGCGATCGGCTTCACCGCGATCGCCATGTGGGCCGGGCTCGCACTGCTGACGACCTTGGCCGGTCCCGTGCCGCCGTTCCAACTCGTCGCAATGGCTTTCGCCATTCCGGGCATCGCCTCGTTGAGCCTCTGGTTCGTGCAGGGGAAGGGACTTGGGCCGCTCAGGCAGAAGCCGATCGTTTGGGCGCTCGGGATCTACGGGCTCTTCGGCTACCACTTCGCCTACTTCGTGGCGCTGCGCGCGGCACCGCCCGTCGAAGCGGGCCTGATCGCCTATCTCTCGCCGCTGCTGATCGTCGTGTTCTCGGCGCTGCTGCCGGGCGAACGGCTCCGCTGGTACCACCTTGCGGGCGCGCTTGCCGGGTTTGCCGGAACGGCGCTGGTCGTCACCGGCGGCGGTGTCGCTTTTAAGTCCGAGTATGCGCTCGGCTACGCTGCAGCCTTGGCCTGCGCGCTGATCTGGTCCAGCTACTCGGTCTCGAGCCGCCGCTTCGGCGAGGTACCGACTTCGGCGGTCGGCGGCTTCTGCGCGGTGACGGCGATCCTCGCCGCCATCTGCCACATGGCGCTGGAGCCGACGGTGTGGCCTGAGGGCGGCGCGTGGCTTGCGGTGATCCTGCTGGGTATAGGCCCGATCGGGCTGGCCTTCTTCACCTGGGACGTCGGCATGAAGCACGGCGACATCCAGGCGCTCGGCGGTCTCTTCTACTTGGCACCGCTGGGTTCGACAGCGCTCTTGATCCTGTTCGGCAAGGGCGAAGCGAGCTGGATCATCGGCGCGGCGACGCTACTGATTGTCGGCGGTGCCGCGCTCGCGACGCTCGACGTGCTGAGGCGTCAGCCCGGCTCCCAGCCCTGAGGCGCCATCTCGAAGGACGTGAACTCGAAGGCTGGCGCCACGGTGCAGCCGACCAGCGTCCAGGCGCCCAGCGGCCGTGCCGCCTGCCAGCAGTTCGCGGGTACGACGACCTGGTGCGTGGCGTCGCGGCCCAGGACATGACGTTCGACGAGCTTGCCGTCGGACGACAGCGACAGCTCTAGAGCGTCGCCGTCATGGAAATGCCAGACCTCGACGGCATCGGTCACCCGGTGCCAGCGCGAGACCTCGCCCGTCTTCAGCAGGTAGACGATCGTAGTGAGGCTGCCGCGACCGCCGCCGGCGGGACGGTCTCGGAACGTCTCGCGGTAGTGGCCGCCTTCCGGATGAGGCTGGAGGCCGAGCCTCGCGATCAGCGCCTCCGCGCTCATCGTGCCTTGGGCGTGGTCGCCTGCATCGAGGGCCGGCGGGCGAAGGCATCGTACCAGGCGAAGAGCTTCGGCCGACCGTCCCGGATCTTGTCGCCGGCGAACTCCAGCCGGCCGATCGCGCAGGCAAGCGCGATCTGGCCGAGATTGACCGGTGCCGACAGCAACCCGCCGTCGGCTTCCGCCGAATCAAGACCCTGGTTCACCTTCGTCGTCTGTCCCGCGACCCACTCGGCCGATCGCTTGTTCTCGGGCCTGAGCGACGCTTCGTAGCGGCAGAGGAGGCCGGCGTCGCTGATCCCATCGGCCATCGCCTGCCAGCGCAGCACGCGCCAGCGCTCGGATCCGGCGGGTGGGATCAGCTTCGGTCCCGGATTCAGCGAATCCAGGTATTCGCAGATGACCCGCGAGTCGTAGAGAACCTCGCCGTCGTCGGTGATCAGCGTCGGCAGCTTTGCCAGCGGGTTGTCGCGCGACAGATCCTGGTTAGGCTGCGTCGGTGGCACCATCGTGCTGACGAGGTCGAGGCGGCGATCGAGCCCGCACTCGATCGCCGTCACCATCACCTTCCGCACATAGGGCGAGGTCGGAGAGTGGTAGAGCCTCATCCCTTAGGCGTCGTCGCCTGCATCGATGGACGACGCGAGAAGGCATCGTACCACGCGAAGAGCTTCGGCCGGCCCTTGCGGATGTCGCCGGCGACGTTGCGGAACTCGAGCCAGCCGATCGCGCAGGCGAGCGCGATCTGGCCGAGGTTGATCGGGCCGGAGAGCAGCGCCGAGTCGTTCTCCGCCATGTCGAGGCCTTGGGTGATCTTGGTCATCTGGCCTGCTGTCCACTCGGCCGAGCGCTTGTCCTCCGTCCGCACCACGGTCTCGTAGCGGCACAGCAGGCCGGCATCGGTGATGCCGTCGGCCATCGCCTGCCAGCGCTGCACGCGCCAACGGTCGGCGCCTGCCTTCGGGATCAGCGGGGTGCCGGCATGCTGGGAGTCGAGATACTCGCAGATGACGCGGGAATCGTAGAGCGCCATGCCATCGTCGGTGACGAGGGTCGGCAGCTTCATCAGAGGGTTTTCCTTGCCGAGATCGGTGTTCGGCTTGGTCGGCATGACCGCCACCGGCTCATGCTGGATGCGGCCGTCGATGCCGGCCTCGATCGCGACGATCATGCATTTCCGGACATAGGGCGACGCGGCGGAATAGTAGAGCTTCATCGGGTTCCTCTTCGGGGCTTAGAAGACGTCCTTGGCCTTGCGCACGGCGGCGAAGACGGCGACCGGGTCCTTTGTATCGAGACCGACGCCGCGGGCGAGCGCCGCATCGTCGGCGCGAAGGAACGGATTGGTCGCCCGTTCCTCGGCGATCGTCGAGGGCACGGTCGGCTTGCTCTCGGCGCGGAGCGCGTCGACCTGGCGGCTTCGCTCCTGAAGGGCCCGATTGCCTCCGTCGACCGACAGCGCGAAGCGGATGTTCGACTGGGTGTACTCGTGCGCGCAGTAGACACGGGTCGGATCGGGCAGGCGCTTGAGCTTTCCGAGCGAGGTCCACATCTGCTGCGGCGTGCCCTCGAACAGCCGGCCGCAGCCGGCGGCAAACAGCGTGTCGCCGCAGAACAGCGCCTCCGATTCCGGAAACCAGTAGGCAATGTGGCCGCGGGTGTGGCCGGGCACGTCGAATACCTTGGCCTCGGCCTCGCCCAGGCGGAACTTCTCGCCGTCGCCGAGTGCTATCTCGATGCCGGGAATGCGGTCGCGGTCGGCCTTCGGCCCGACGATCGTGCACCCGGAGGCGTCCTTGATCGCGAGGTTGCCGCCGACATGGTCGCCGTGGTGGTGGGTGTTCAAGATATGCGTGATCTTCCAGCCGAGAGCCTTGGCTCGCTCGAGCACCGGCTCGGATACCGCCGGGTCGACGACGCCGACCTTGCCGGTCGCGCGGTCGCGGACCAGATAGACGTAGTTGTCCTTGAGGACCGGAATCTGCTCGACGTCGATGCGGCTCATAGGCTGAAATCTTTAGTCTTGGAGCGGCGGACGATAGCAGAGGGTGCTAAGATAACGCCATGTTCACGGACGTCGTAGACCTCCGCGATTTCTACGCCTCCCGCCGCGGCCAGGTGGCCCGGCGCCTCATCCGCGCGCGCCTGCGCCGCCTCTGGCCGGATACCAAGGGCCTGTCGGTCCTGGGTCTCGGTTTTGCCACCCCGTATCTCGGGGCATATCGCGATGAGGCCTCCCGCCTGGTCGCGGCGATGCCGGCGAGCCAGGGCGTGCTGCCGTGGCCCCGACCGCCCGGTCTCAACGTCGTAGCGCTGGCCGAGGAGACGGAGCTGCCGTTTCCCGACCTCTCCTTCGATCGGGTGCTGCTGGTCCATGCGCTGGAAGGCACCGAGGCGCTCCGGCCGATGCTGCGCGAGGTCTGGCGCGTGCTGGCCGGCGGCGGCCGCCTGATGGTCATCACGCCCAACCGCCGAGGCGTCTGGGCCCGCAGCGACCGCACGCCCTTCGGCCACGGCCAGCCCTACTCGCTGGGGCAACTCTCGCGCCTCCTCCGAGACACCCTGTTCACGCCGGTGCAGAGCGCCGCCGCCCTCTTTCCGCCGCCGCAGGCGATCGTGCCGCTCGCCCGCTGGGCGCGCGATCTCGATAATGTCGGCGAACGCTGGGCCTCCACCTTCGCCGGCGTGGTGATGGTCGAAGCGGCGAAGCAGATCTACGCAGGCACGGCCGTCCCGCAGACCGGCCGCAAGCGCAAGCGCGTACTGGTGCCGATCCAGGGCGGCGCCGTCGCCGCCTCCGACCGACACTCCAGGTCTACCCCCGACGAAGCTTGAAGATCGCCTGGGTGGCGACGAGGTTCGCCCAGCGCGAGGTGACGCGCGAGGGAAGCGGGCGCCCGTTCACGTCGAGCGCCAGCCCTTCGACGATCGCGACGCCGAGCGTCTCGGCCAGTGCCAGGAAGTCTCGGATCGAGCAGAGGTGGATGTTCGGCGTCTCCCACCATTGATAGGCTAAAGCCGGCGTCACCGGCATGCGCCCGCGCATCGCGACCGACCAGCGCACGCGCCAATGCCCGAAATTGGGAAACGAGACGATGGCGTGGCGTGCGATCCGCGACAGCTCGGTCAGCACGCCTTTCGGATCCTCTGTCGCCTGCAGCGTCTGGCTCAGGATAGCGTAATCGAAGGCGGCGGTCGGATAGTCGCTGAGGTCCTTGTCGGCGTCGCCCTGAACTACCGACAGGCCGCGGCCCACGCAGGCGTTCACGCCGGCCTGGCTGAGCTCGATGCCGCGCCCGACCGCGCGCTTCTGGCGCTTCAGGTACTCTAGCAGCGCGCCGTCGCCGCAGCCGACGTCGAGTACACGCGCGCCGTCCTCGATCATGTCGGCGACCAGCTGTAGGTCGGGGCGGATCAGCGTGTTCCGCAGCATCATGCGATGCCGGCGAGCTCGGCCGAGCCGGCGATGAAGCCTGACAGCACGGCGTGGAATTCCGGCTCGTCGAGCAGGAAGGCATCGTGGCCCTTGTCGCTCTTGATCTCGACGAAGCTGACATCGGCCGCGACCGCGTTCAGCGCATGCACGATGGCGCGGCTCTCGCTGGTCGGGAACAGCCAGTCGGAGGTGAAGCTGATCAGGCAGAAGCGGCAGCTCGATCCGCGGAAAGCGTTGGCCAGCACGCCGCCATGCTCGGCGGCGAGATCGAAGTAGTCCATCGCGCGGGTGATGTAGAGATAGGAGTTGGCATCGAAGCGGTCGACGAAAGTGATGCCCTGGTGGCGGAGATAGCTCTCCACCTGGAAATCGGCCTCGAAGCCGTAGGAGAGCGCCTTCCGGTCCTGCAGGTTGCGACCGAACTTCCGGTGCAGCGCCGACTCCGAGAGATAGGTGATGTGCGCGGCCATGCGCGCGACCGCGAGGCCGCGCGTGGGATTTGTCTCCTGGGTCAGGTAGTCGCCGCCGCGCCACTCGGGATCCGCCATGATCGCCTGGCGCCCGACCTCGTGGAACGCGATGTTCTGCGCCGAGTGACGCGCGGCGCCAGCGATCGGGATCGCCGCGAACACCCTGTCCGGGTGACGCGACGCCCATTGCAGCACCTGCATCGCGCCCATGGAGCCGCCGATCACCGCGAACAGTCGATCGATGCCGAGGTGGCGGACCAGGCGGAGCTGAGCCTCGACCATGTCGCCGATTGTGATGACGGGGAACGAGAGGCCGTAGGGCTTGCCGGTCTTCGCATCGATGTCGCGCGGTCCCGACGAACCCATGCAGCCGCCGAGCACATTGGCGCAGATCACGAAGAAGCGGTCGGTGTCGATCGGCTTGCCCGGACCGACCATCATCTCCCACCACCCGGTCTTGCCGGTGACTGGATGGTCCTCGGCGACGTACTGGTCGCCCGTCAGCGCGTGGCAGATCAGGACGGCGTTGGTCCGGGCCTCGTTCAACTGGCCATAGGTCTGATAGGCGATCGCGCAGGGCGCGAACTCTACCCCGCAATCGAGCTTCAGCGGCGCGTCGGTTCCCAGCACCAGCCGGTGGCCAGGCAGGGCGTCGTAGGTCGGCACGCGCGACAGGGAACCGAAGGTCGTGGTCATACGCCTGTCTGGGGCCCGGAAAAGGGGATGGGGGAAGGGGATAGATGGCGATCCGCCATCCCTCCTGTCAATGCCGGAAGGCTTTGATTTTATCGGCATCCAAGACTACACCTAGCGGCCCTTAAACGCGCTTTTCGCCATGCCCGCGCCCGCCCCGACCCTCGACCAGATCCGCGCCGAGATCGACCGTATCGACCAGGCGGTCCACGACCTGCTGATGCAGCGGGTCGAGGTCGTGCGCCGGGTCGCCAAGGTCAAAGGGGCTGCAACCCCGAAGTGGCGGCCGGCCCGCGAAGCCGCCCTGATCCGCCGCCTCGCCGCCCGCCACAAGGGCGAGATGCCGCTGGGCGTCCTGGTTCGCATCTGGCGCGAGATGATCGTCGGCGGTTCTCTGGCGCTTCAGGAGGCTGTCAGCCTGTCGGTCGCGGAAGGCACCCGGGACCTGGCGCGCGATCACTTCGGCAGTGCCGTTCCCTTCAAGCAGCGCAAGTCGGGCCCCCAGGTCGTGCGTGACGTGGCGTCGGGCAAGGCCACCATCGGCGTCGTTCCGGCACCTCGGGCGGGCGATCCGTGGTGGACGCTGCTCGCGACCAAGGACGCACCGAAGATCGTGGCGCTGCTGCCGTTCGTCTCGGCTGGAAAGCCTGGAGCATTTGCGCTCGCACGTGTTGCCTTCGAGCCGTCGGGTGGCGACCATAGCCTGTTCGTCGCCGATGCCGGAGGCGCGGCCGCCTTCAAGAAGGCGGGGCTCCCGGCGCGGTGGATCGCCCGCGACGGCAAGCGCGAACTCGTCGAGGTTGTCGGTTTCGTCTCCGAGGATGACGCGCGCTTGCCGCGGCTTCCTCGTATCGTCGCGGTCGGCGGCTACGCCGATCCATTGT
>CAZZLX010000137.1:0-8096 GCA_964655235.1 uncultured Rhizobium sp. | reverse complement strand
GTCGACCAGGAAGTCGGCGGCGCGGATCGCATCCTCGTCGTGCTCGACGACGATCACGGTGTTGCCGAGGTCGCGGAGCCTCTTGAGGGTTTCCAGCAGCCGCGCGTTGTCGCGCTGATGCAGCCCGATCGACGGCTCGTCCAGCACGTAGAGCACGCCGGTCAGGCCTGAGCCGATCTGCGAGGCGAGACGGATGCGCTGGCTCTCGCCGCCCGACAGCGTCGCCGAGGCGCGTCCAAGGGTCAGGTAGTCGAGGCCGACATTGACCAGGAAGCCCAGGCGCTCGTTGATCTCCTTGAGGATGCGCGCCGCGATCTCCTGCTGCTGCGGCTTAAGCTTCTTCGGCAGGCTCTGGAACCAGGTCGAGGCCTCGGAGATCGACATCAGGGCGGTCTCGCCGATGTGCTTGCCGCCGACCTTGACCGCCAGCGCCTCGGGCTTGAGGCGATTGCCATCGCAGGCCTCGCATTTCGCCGCGGCCTGGTACTTCTCCAGCTCCTCGCGGACCCAGGAGCTGTCGGTCTCCTTCCAGCGCCGCTCCATGTTGGGGATGATCCCCTCGAACGGCTTGGTCGTGGTGTAGCTGCGGAGGCCGTCGTTGAAGGTCATCGACACCGGCTCGTCGCCGGTGCCGTGAAGGATCGCTTTCTGGACCTTCTCCGGAAGCTTGCTCCACGGCGTGCCGGTCGAGACCTTGAAGTGCTTGGCGAGGCTGTCGAGGGTCTGGTCGTAGTACTTCGAGGACGAGTTCGCCCAGGGCGCGACCGCACCCTCGCGCAGCGCCAGCTTCTCGTCCGGAATCACGAGGTCCGGATCGAAGTACATCTTGGTGCCGAGGCCGTCGCAGGCTGGGCACGCGCCGAATGGGTTGTTGAACGAGAAGAGGCGGGGCTCGATCTCGTCGATGGTGAAGCCCGAGACCGGGCAGGCGAACTTGGAGGAGAAGATCGTCCGCTCGCCGCCGTCGGCGTTCTCGGCGAATACCAGGCCCTCGCCAAGCGTGACCGCAGTCTCCATCGAGTCGGCGAGGCGGTTGCCGAGATCCGGGCGCACGACGATGCGGTCGACCACGACCTCGATATCGTGCTTCAGCTTCTTGTTGAGCGCCGGCACCTCGCCGATCTCGTAAAGCTTGCCGTCGACCTTGACCCTCTGGAAGCCCTTCTTCTGGAGTTCCTGAAGCTCCTTCCGGTATTCGCCCTTGCGGCCACGCACGATCGGCGCCAGCAGATAGAGGCGGGTGCCCTCCTTCATCGCCATGACCCGGTCGACCATCTGGGTCACGGTCTGGCTTTCGATCGGGAGGCCGGTCGCGGGCGAGTAGGGGATGCCGACGCGCGCATAGAGCAGGCGAAGATAGTCGTGGATCTCCGTGACCGTGCCGACGGTCGAGCGCGGGTTCTTCGAGGTCGTCTTCTGGTCGATCGAGATCGCCGGCGACAGGCCCTCGATCAGGTCGACGTCGGGCTTGCCCATCAGCTCCAGGAACTGCCGCGCATAGGCCGACAGGCTCTCGACGTAGCGGCGCTGGCCCTCGGCATAGATCGTGTCGAAAGCGAGGGACGACTTGCCCGATCCCGACAGACCGGTGATCACCACCAGCTCGTTCCGCGGCAGGTCGACGTCTATGTTTTTTAGATTGTGTTCGCGGGCGCCGCGGATCCGGAGGTGGGCAGACATGCACGATCCCATAGCAAGAACATATTGAGAACGCAACCGTGGTTGCGGCGGCGCAGCATATATAGGGATTAGCGGGGCCCGGTGCGCGGATTCGAGGCGTCGGTCAGACCTTCACCGACCAGGCTGACCGCCAGCACGGTCAGCAAGATCGCGAATCCGGGAATGGAGGATACATACCAGGCCGAACGGAATACCGAGCGACCGCTGGCGATCATCTGACCCCAGGTCGCCCGGTTCGGATCGCCGAGGCCGAGGTAGGAGAGCGCCGACTCGATCAGGATCGCGGACGCGACGATGACGCTGCCGAGCACGATGATCGGCGCCAGCGCGTTGGGCAGGATGTCACGGAAGATGATGTGGGCATTGGTCTGCCCTAGGACCCTCGAGGCAGCGACAAATTCCCGCTGCTTGAGCGTCAGGAACTCCGCCCGGGTGATACGGGCCGGCCCGGTCCAGGAGACGAGCGCGATCGCGACCGCGATCGAGACCACGCCCGGCCCCATCACGGCGATCAGGGCGAGGGCCAGGATGAAAGCCGGCACGGTCTGGAAGGTCTCGGTCAGCCTCATCAGCACTTCGTCGATCCAGCCGCCGAAGTAGCCGGCGACCGAGCCGATCAGGATGCCGATCAGGATCGCGCCCATGGCGGCGACCAAGCCCACGAACAGCGACGCCCGCGCACCGTGGGCGAGGCCGGCGAGGATGTCGCGGCCGAGCCGGTCGGTGCCGAAGGGAAAGCGCCAATCCTCGAACGGTTCGGTGAGCGGCCTGCCGACGATATCGAGCGGGTCGCCGGGGAAGAGCAGGGGCGCCGCCGCCGCGAGCAGGATCACCGACGCGAGGATGACCATCCCGGCGATCGCGCCGCGATTGGTCGTGAAGCGCTCGGCGAATCTGTGATGCATCACGCGCTCTCGATCCTGGGGTCGAGCTGGGCGTAGAGCAGGTCGACGATCAGGTTAACTGTGATCACCAGGAGCGCGCTCATGAAGACGATGCCGAGCAGCGTGTTGAGGTCGCGGTTGACCACCGACTCGAAGGCGAGGCGGCCAATGCCGGGGATCGAGAACACGCTTTCGATGACGACGCTGCCGCCGAGCAGTGTGCCGAACTGGAGTCCCAGCATCGTCACCATCGGCAGGATCGCGTTCGGCAGCACATGGCGCCAGGCGATGCGGTCGTCGGACAGTCCCTTGGCCTTGGCGGTGCGGATGAAGTCGAGACCGTAGACCTCGAGCATGCCGGCACGCATGAGCCGCATGTAGATCGCGACATAGATCAGGGCGAGCGACAAGGTCGGCAACACCAGGTGGCGCGCGATGTCGAGCGCGCGCTCCCAGCCGGTCAGCGTCGAGGCGATCGTCTCGATTCCAGCCAGCGGCAGCCAGGCGAGCTTGACCGAGAAGATCACGATCAGCATCAGGCCGAGCCAGAATCCCGGCGTCGCGTAGATGACGAGGCCGAGCGTGATGATGGCCGTGTCCTCCGCCCGGCCGACGCGCCGCGCGGCGGCGACGCCGAGCACGACGCCGAAGCCGAAAGCGAGGCTGACCGAGCTCGCCATCAACAGCAGTGTGTTGGGCAGGCGCTCCAGGATCAGCGTCAGCACCGGCTGGCCGTAGAGGAGCGCCTGGCCGAGATCGAGCCGGATCGCCTTCCACAGATAGAGGCCGAGCTGGACGATCGCCGGCTGGTCGAGCCCGTACTCGGCGCGCAAGCGAGCGACCACCCCGGCGTCGCCGCCGCCGATGGTCGCGATATAGGCGTCGACCGCATCGCCCGGCGCCAGCTTCAGCAGCAGGAAGTTGCCGACCAGGATCAGCAGGACGACCGGAAGCGCCTGCGCAAGCCGCCGGCGGATGAGGACGAACGCGCGGCCGGCGAAGAAGTCGACCGCGCGTGGTCCCCCGGCGGATCGGGCGGGATCAGGCGAGGGCGACATCCGCCCAGGAGGAGCAGGGCCAGCGCGGCGTGTTGTGATGGTTGGCCACCTTGTCGGAGACCACCGACAGGAACGGGAAGTCGATCAGCGGGATGATCGGCAGGTCCATCATCACCTTCTTCTGGAAGGCGACGTAGAGCTTGGTCCGCTCGTCCGCATTAATCTCGCTCGCCGCCTGATCGATCAGCTTGTCCATGTCGGCATCGACATAATTGTACTGGTTGGCGAACGGCACGCCGGCCGGCGTACCTGAGCGATACAGCACCGTGGTCGAGATCGCCGGGTCGTTGCGGTAGACCAGCGCCGCGATCGCGAGGTCGTAGGCGTGATCCTTGTAGACCTTGGCGATATGGCCGGGCGCGTCGTTGGTCTCGATCTGCGCATCGATTCCGACGCGCCGCAGTGCCTGGCGCAGATAGTCGCCGGTCAGGCGCGTCTGCTCGAAGAACGGCGCCGGCAGGATCTTGAGCGCGAAACGATTGCCGTCGGCGCCCTTCTTGTAGCCGGCCTCGTCGAGCAGCGCCTCGGCCTTTGCCGGGTCGAACGGATATTGCGCGACGTCGGTCGTATAAAACGGTGCGCCGCTCGCCGGGATCGGGCCGGTGGCGATGGCCCCGAAACCCTGGAACACCGTGTTGAGCAGGAACTTCGGATCGATCGCGTGCCGGATCGCACGGCGCACGCGGACGTCGGCGAGTTCCTTCCGCTTGTGGTTCACCTCGACGGTGCAGGTGTAGAGGATGCCTTCGTAGCCCTTGGTCGAGACCGAGAGGCCCTTGACCTTGGAGAGGCGCACGGCGTCCGCGGTCGAAACAGCGCTGAAGCACGAGAGGTGCAGGTCGCCGGACTCGTGCGCCGCGGCGGTGGCGCCCTTGTCGGCCATCACGCGATAGAGGATGCGGTCGACCATCGGCTGGTCCTGCGACCAGTAGTTGGGATTGCGCTCGAGCCGGATGAACTCGCCGCGCTTCTGCTCGGCGAAGGTGAAGGGGCCGGTGCCGACCGGCTTCTGGTTTGCCGGGTTCTGGGCGATCTCGGTTCCTGCATAGAGGTGCTTCGGAATGACCGTCGAGAGCGCCGGCAGCGCGTTCAGGATCAGCTGGCTCGGGATCGGCTTCGAGAACTTGAAGACCGCAGTCGTCGGGTCAGGCGTCTCGACCGCTTCCAGATCCTTGAACACGACTCGGCCGAAATTCTGAAGCTTCTTCCACACCTCCATCGCCGAGAAGGCGACGTCGGCCGATGAGAAATCCTTGCCGTCATGCCACTTCACGCCCTGGCGGATCTGGAACGTGATGCTGCGGCCGTCGGCGGCCGGGGTCCATCCGGTCGCCAGCACCGGCTTCAGGCCGGTGCCGCCGAAGACCTGGTCGGCCAGCGGCTCCAGCACCTTGCTGGTGACGAAGAAGACGCCGTTGCTGGCAACAATGGCGCCGTTCCAGTTGGTCGCCTCGCTGTCGGCGGCGACCATCAGCACGCCGCCGCGCTTGGCCTGGGCGAAGGCCGCCGAGGGGAGGAGGCTCGATCCGGCGGCGCCGAGCGCGCCCTTGATCACGGTACGACGCGTCACGCGGGAACGGTTCGCCATCGTCGGCTCCTTGCGGGGAAGATGCAGCGATTGCGCCATCCGGCCGCGCGCTTGTCAACGCGGACCGGCCGACGGTGCAAGAAGAGAAAAGAATCCTCTCCCGACCTCGACTCGCTACGGCTTTTTCACGCCCTGGACAAGGTTGGCGAAGAGCCGGAACGCACCGGGCACCAACTCCTCCATCTGATGTGCCAAGCCGAGGCTCACATGAGTATGCCGACCGGCGCCGATGCGCCCGGAGATCAGCGCGCCTCTGAGTGGCACCTCGCCAGGGTCGGAGAGCGCGAGCAGCGGCTCGTAGGCGGGATCCCAGGACGAGGCGAAGTAGAGGCCGCGCTCCTTGACCCAGTCCGCCCAGTCATCGTCGCCGATGCGGTTGGGCCAGGTGAGCAAAGGATGGTCCGGTTCCAGCACCGTGACCGGCGCGGCGGGGTCGCAGACGCGCCAGCGCACGGAAGGCGATCCGATCTCCAGGCGCGCCGGTGGTGTCTTGTCCGCATCCCATCCGTCCAGGGGGCGATGGTACTGGGTCACCAGGTGGCCGCCGTCGCGGACGAAGGCGTGCAGCTTCTCCCGGGCCGCCGCGAGATCCGGCCGCGTGCCGAAGGCTCGGACGCCGACGACGATAGTGTCGAAGCGCGAAAGGTCGGCGCGCAGGTCGCCGGCTTCGAGAGGCACTACGTTCATGCCGAGTTGGGCAAGCCACAGTCCGACACGGTCGCCGCCCCCGTCGATGAAACCGATGCGGATATCGTCGGCGATCGCTACGCTGGCGACCATCACCTCGATCGCGGCCGGCTCGATCCAGCCGGTGCGGCCGATATGATCGTAGGCGAAGCTGCGGACACGGCCCGCCGAGATTCCGTCGGCGCTGGCCTCAAGCCGGTAAAGTCCGGGTTCAGGTGTAGGCACGGTCACGTCGATGGGCATTCCGTGACCCGGCGGCAACCGCAGCGGCGCGACGGCGTCGCCGATGCGGATCCGCGTCTCGATCGTCTCGCCGGTGTTGTTGCGCGCATTGAGGCGAAGCGGGGGCAACGGCGTGCCCGCCCGCACGACGATGCGGTCGGGTAGCGGGGTCAGCGACAGCGGCGGAACGATCCGTGGCACCTCGACCGGCTCGATCGTCTGCTCGACTTCCAGATTTTCGGAGACGTAGCGAAGCCGGCCGGTGACGGCACCGGCAGGGGAAAGCGGATCGAAGGTCGGTCGAAACGGATCCGGGGGCTGCGCGGCGATTTTGGCCATGCCGAGATCGTCGTGCATTGCGATCGTTCCGTCGGCGGCGACCGCGGCGAGCGATGCCGGAATCGGGTCTCCGCCGAAGCGCGTCGACAGCCTCACGCCGACGGCCAGGCCGGCGACCACGACCTCCGGCAGCTCGACGCGGGCATCGATCGAAAGCGCGAGGCGGCTCGCACGCCAGAGCTGGCGCCGCTTGAGCGTCAGCCGGTGGGAAAGATCGTCCGCCAACGGGTCTGGGGGCGGTGCCAGCCGGGTCTCGGCCTCCTCGATCGCCTCGAGCGCCCAGCTCAAGCCGGTCGCGACGGCGGCGCGATCGGGGAACCGTGCGATGGCGAAGTCGATGCCGGCATCGGCGCGGCGCAGCGCGTCGTCGAGCGCCGGCTCGCCGCCGTCGGCAAAGTCCGCGAGCCGGGATCTGAGGCCGTCCAAGATCGATGCTTCGGCGTTCGCCATCGGTGCCCGGCTGCGCAGAAGGTGCAGCGGCATCGCCGCGAGCCTCCCGGCGCGCATGACGTCCATGCCCTGGCTACGGTGACAGGCGCGGGAGCGTCCGGCGATCTCGGCATCCTCCTCGTCGAGCGGGACGGAGATCGTCGCCGGCGGAGGCGGCTCCGCATCGTCGTAGGTTCCGCCGCCGCCGGAGATTGCCGGCAAATAGAGTTTCGCCACGCGCCAGGCGGGAAGGCCTGCGGCGATCTGCTCGGGAAACGCACTCGGATCGGCGGCGAGATCGAACGCGGCAATGGTCGCTCGTGTGATCGCTCGGTGATGACCATGCTGGCCGGGAACGTCGAGAAAGGTCGGGCAAAGCACATCGGGCCGTGCCGTCCGGATCGCCCGCACCAGGCGTTCGATCAGGCGCGTCTCCCCCCAGACGGCATGGGTTGCCTCGGCGGTCTTGGCGAATCCGAAGTCGGGTAGGTCGAGCCAATCCACCTCCATGTCGAGGATGCGGGCGGCCTCCTCCATCTCGCGGGTGCGGATCGCGGCGAGCGCCATGCCGGATTCGGGCCCGAGCGCGTTCTGGCCGCCCTGGCCGCGGGTGGCGCAGGCATAGATCACCCGCATGCCGTCCTTCTTCGCGAGCCGGGCGAGCAGGACGCTCGCCTCGTCGTCCGGGTGAGCGCCGGTCATCATGAAGCTGGCGGCCGAGCGCAGCGGCAGCAACGCGTTCCGGAGATCGGTGTCGATGGCCATCCGCGGCGGAGGGTGGGAAGGCGGCCATGCAAAAGCAAGCGGTCATCTCGGGTTGACTTGGCATGACCTCTCCGTGAGCATCGCCGCGATGACGACACACAAGGACGACAGCGTCTTTCCGGCGCCTGTCTACAAGGACACGGTGCTCGCCCCTCTATTCGAGGGCGTCAAACGGCACCATTGGCAGCACCAGATGCGGATCAACCGGGCGAGCGCGGTCATGCTGGCCGAGAAGGGCCTGCTCGGCCGCGCCGAGGCCGGGGCGATTCTGGCCGCGCTCGACGACATCGTCGCCAAGGTCGACGTTTCCAGGCTCGACTATACCGGCGAGCACGAGGACTTCTTCTTCTACGTCGAGTCGGAGCTGAAGCGTCGCCTCGGAGTCGAGGTCGCCGGCAAGCTGCATACCGGCCGGTCGCGCAACGACATCGACCACACGGTCTT
>CAZZLX010000136.1:0-8135 GCA_964655235.1 uncultured Rhizobium sp. | reverse complement strand
AGATCAAACCCTTGATCAGCGACTTCCCCGACAGGCTGGCGATCACCGAGAGTCCGAGAATGCCGAGCGCGCAATAGGCGGGCGGCGTGAAGGCGAGCGCCACCGCCGCCATCGGCTCGGTCGCGATCGTGAGCAGGATCAAACCGAAAAGGCCGCCGACGAATCCTGCCATCAGCGAGATGCCGAGCGCCTCCCCGGCGCGCCCCTGCCTTGCCAGCTCGTAGCCGTCGATCGTCGTCGCGGCGGCGGCGTTGGTGCCGGGCGTCCGGATCAGGATCGCGGGGATCGAGCCGCCATACTCGGCGCCGACGTAGACGGCGGCGAGCATGGTCAGCGCCGCGGTCGGGTCCATGCCGTAGGTGAGCGGGAGCAGCAGCGCCATTGCGACCGACGGCGAGAGGCCGGGCAGCGCACCCCCGAGAATGCCCCAGACGACCCCGGCGAGCGCGGCGGGCAAGGTCCAGCCGCCGATCAGCGCGCCGACAGCCGAGGAGAGAACGTCCATCGATCTCAGGCTCCAGGCATCCAGATGCCGAGCGGCAGCAGCACGCCCAGGAATTTCGAGAAGAACAGCCAGAAGCCGAGGCCGCCGGCGATCGCCGCCACGAAAAGGCCAGGCGTCACGCGGGCGCCGCCATAGACCGCGGCGCCGCCGATCAGCAGCGCCAGCGCCACCGGGTAGCCCAAGATCGGCAGCAGCACGGCATAGGTGGCGAGACCCGCGACCAGCCCGGCCGCGCGCAGATGGGCTCGCCGGCGTTCGGCGGGGTCGCCTTCCTCGTCATCGCCTTCCGCGCCCGCCGGCTTGAGCCGCGTCGCCACGACCAGGAGTGCGCCGCAGAAGGCGAGCGCGATCGCCAGCATCTTCGGCGCGCCGTCGGCGCCGACCGCGTCGGAAAGTAGGCTCACGGGAATCTCTTCGGCGGCGGCCCAGTAGGCCGCCGCCAGCACCATCACGCCGAGTCCGAGGATCTCGTCCCGGCTCAAAGTCACTTGATCACTCCGAGCTCGATCAGCGAGGCTTTTACCTCGTCCGCGAACTTGGCAGTGAAGGCACGCGCCTGCTCGCGGCCCATCGCCACCGGCTCCAGCGCCTCTTTGGAATAGACATCCTTGTAGGCCGGCGTCGCGAGCGCCTTCTTCACCGCCTCTTCCCACATCTTGGCGACGTCGTCGGGCACGCCTTTGGGGCCGGCGAGGCCGCGGAACTTGCTGACTACCAGGTCGACGCCCTGTTCCTTCGCGGTCGGAAGGTCGGGGAATTCCGACAGGCGCTTTTCGCCGAGGACGGCGAGCATGCGGACCTTCTTCGCCTCCAGCTGGCCGCGCAGCTCCTGCACCTCGCCGACGCCGATGTCGAGCGTGGCGTTCAGAACGTTGATCATCAGGTCGCCGCCGCCCTCGTGGCTGACGATTGCGGCCTTGGCGCCGGTGATCTTGTTAAGCTTCTCGAATGCAATGCGCTCGAGCGAGGCGGGGTTGGCGGCCCCCCATTTCTGCTTGCCGACGTTCTTCTTCGCGTCCGCGATCACGTCGGCGAAGGTCCTGTGCGGCGAGTCGGTGCGCGTGTAGATGATCGTCGGATCGAAGAACACGATCACCATCGGGTCGAGCTGGTCGTACCCGACCGCCGGCTTCGACAGCAGGGTTGTCTGGATGTAGGTCGGGGTCGTCGCGTAGAAGATGCTGCCGTTGGCCGGCGACTTCGCCAGTTCCGCCATCGCGCGGGCGCCGCTGCCGCCGGTGATGTTGCTGACCGCCAGGTTGGCGCCGATGAGGGGCTGCACGTGCTTGACCAGCTCGCGCAGGAAAACGTCGCTGCCGCCGCCGGCGCTGGAGTGGGTCGCCAGTGTCACCGTCGGAACCGGATATTTCGCCTGTGCCATCGAGGCCGCGGGGGACAGCGCCAGTCCCACGGCGAACGCCGTCGCCATCAATCGCATCATGACCGTCTCCTCCTTCATTGCCGGGGTTATCCCCCTCTGAGCCGGACGCCGGAGCCGACGCCGGAAATCCAGTTGGCGAAGCCGACCACCGCGAAGGTGACCAGCAGCATGGCGACGCCGAGCACGGCGATCGCGCCGAGGTCGCCGCTTTCGTTGAGGTCGTAGATCACCACCGACAGAACCTTGGTGTTGGCGGTGAACAGCATGATCGCGGCCGAGAGCTCGCGGACCACGCCGATGAAGATGAAACACCAAGCCGCCACGACGCCGCTCTTGAGCAGCGGGGCGGTGATGTGGGCCAGCGTCTTCAGGCGGCCGGCCCCGAGGATGCGGCTGGCCTCCTCGAGCTCCGGATGGACGGCGCGGAACGAGGAGCGGAGCTGCTGGAAGGCGACCGGCAGCTCGATCGTGAGGAATGCGAGCAGCAGGATCCAAAGCGTGCCGTAGAGCGCCAGCGGCGGACGCGTATAGCTGAGGAACAGGCCGACGCCGAGCACAATGCCGGGGATTGCCACCGGGGCCGTCGCCAGGAATTCGAGGACCTTCGAGCCGGGAATGGCGCGCCGTGCCGTTAGGTAGGAGATCACGAGGGCCAGCACTGTACCTATTGTCGCCGTGCCGAGCGCGAGGACCAGCGTGTTCCAGAACGCCTTCTGGGTTTGCGAGAACTCGACAAAGACGAAGTGGAGGTGACGCCAGGTGAGAAACTCGTAGGCGATCGGCGCGCCTGGGAAGCTGGAGACGGCGGCCTTGAGCAGTGCGGCATAGGGCAGGATCAGCGGCAGCGACAGCACCAGCAGAACCAGCGCCAGCGCCGGGATCCGGAGACGGCCGAGACGCAGCAGGCGCGGCTCGCCGGCCTTCCCGCCGACGACGGCGTAGCCGCGGCGCCCGAGCATCCGCGTCTGCGCTGTCAGCAGCAGGACCGTGACCACGAGGAGCGGGAGCGCGGCGGCCGCGGCGAGCTGCGGCTTGGGCGGAAACTGGAACAGCGAGAAGATCTTGGTTGTGACGGTGTGGAAGCCGGCCGGCAGCGCCAGGATCGCCGGCGATCCGAACAGCGTCATCGCCTGCAGGAAGGCGATCAACGCTCCGGCGATAATGGCGGGGACGACAAGCGGCAACGTCACCGTCACGGTCACCCGCCATCGGCGAGCCCCGAGGATTCCGGCCGCGTCCTCGAGATCGACCGGGATGCGGTCGAGCGCATTGGCGACCAGCACGAAGACGTAAGGGGCCGTGTAGCAGGAAATCACGAACACGAGGCCGGGCAGCGAGTAGATGTTGAACAGGGCGTCTGACGAGCCGGTCGCTCCACGCCAGAGCTGGTTTAGGATGCCGCTGTTTGGAGCGGCCAGGATCTCCCAGGCGATGGCGCCGAGGAAGGGCGGGGTGACGAAGCTCGCGGTCATCATCACGCGGATCGTGCGGCGGAGCGGCAGGTCGGTGCGCGCGACCAGCCAGGCGATGGGCGAGGCGACCAGGGCCGCGGCGATCGCGACGCTGACGCAGAGGGTCAGCGTCGTCACCAATGGTTCGGTGAAAGCCGGATCGGAGGCGAGGGTGACGAAGTTGGAAAGCGTGAGCGTGCCGGCCCGATCGGTGACGGCGTAATAGAGCAGCCAGGCGACCGGCAGGCCGATCAGCAGGACGAGGAACCCCGCCGTCGTCGCCAGGATCGGCAGCGACAGGTCGATCCCGGTCTTCCGGCGAAGCCGGCCGATCGAGTCGGTGGCGAGGGTTTCTGCGGTCATGAGAGGTGGCCGGAGGAGGCGATTCCTCCGGCCTTTATCCTTCAGGTCAGGTCTTGAAGTTCTTGGTGTAGCGTTCCTTGATCGCCTCGGACTGCTTGTCGACCTCGACCGGGTCGTCCTTCATCAGCTTGATTTCCGAAAGCGGCTTTCGCCCGGCGGGCTCCTTGACGGCCGGATGCGCGGAGCGAAGGGCGCCTACATCGACCATCGTCTGCTGCGCTTCCGAGGTGAACGACCATATGTGGAAGAGGCGGGCGGCATTTGGGTTCGGGGCGTTCTTCATGACACCTGAGGGACCCACGACCAGCGGCGTGCCCTCGGTCGGGTAGACGACCTCAATCGGGGCACCGCTCTGCTTCAGCAGGAGCACGTTGTACTCGGTTCCGTCCGACATGATCGGGCGCTCGCCGGAGACGACCTTGTTCGGCGGGTCGGTCGCCGACTGCACCTGCATCACCTTCTGCAGCGCGAGCTTCTCGAAGTAGGTCCAGCCGACGTCGCGAGAGACCTGGAAGGTCTGGGTCAGGATCGTGCCGCTGTAGCCGGGATGGGCCTTCACGATCTTGCCCGACCACTTGGGATCGAGAAGATCGGCATAGCTCTTCGGCGCTTCGGCCGCAGTCACCAGCTTGGTGTTGTAGGCGATCGGGCTCAGCGTGATGCGCCAGGCGGCGTGCATGCCGTCCGGGTCCTTGTACGCGGGCGCAAAATGCTTGGCGACGTCGTCGGGTACGACCGGCGCCAGCCAGCCCTCGCGCTTCCAGTAGACGAAGTGGGCGGCGTCGGAGCTGTTGACCACGTCGACGTTGTAGATCTTCGACGTGTATTCCTGGCCGATGCGCTGGAACACGCGCTCAGCGCCCGAGCGTTCGACCTGCACCTTGATGCCCGGGTACTTCGCCTCGAAGACCTTGGCGATCTGTTCTGCGACCTTCACGTCGACGGCGGTGTAGTAGACGACCTTGCCTTCCTTCGTCGCCGCAGCCACGAGCTCGGGCGTGATCGCCGTCGGCGCCGGGGCTTGCGCCGCCGCGGTTCCGGCGATGCCGAGGCTCACGAGCCCGGCCAACAGGACGTTGCGCAGTCTCATCGTCTCCTCCTGTCTCTTGTTGTCGTCGTTGTTGTCATCGGTCGCTCTTGGGTGGCGACGCTTCACGAAGGCAGCGGCCGGCAGCGCTCATAGGGCAGGTCGACCCAGACCCGGGCGTCCGGCGGAATGGAAAGGTCGGGCGGGGCGGAGGCGCGGATCACCGTGCCGTCCTTGAGCTCCAGCGCGAGGTCGCGGAGCGAGCCTAAGAAGGTCTGGCGCAGCACGCGAGCCTCGAGGCGATTGTCTCCGGCGCCGTCCGTTGGATTGACGCGCACCTCGTGGAAGCGGATCGAGAGCGACGCCTCGCCGCCCGGCGTGAAGGCGGACTCCGCACAGCGCAGCACGGCCGGGCCGACATCGAGCCTGGCGGCATCGACGGCGCGGCCCTTCAGGATGTTGGCGCCGCCGAGGAAGTTCGCGACGAACGTCGAGCGCGGGCGGGTGTAGATCTCTTCCGAAGAGCCAGCCTGTTCGATCTTCCCCTGGTTCATCACGACGATCAGGTCGGCGGTCGTCATCGCTTCGGCCTGATCGTGGGTGACGTACACCGTGGTGTAGCGGAAGGCGTCGTGGAGCCGGCGTATCTCGAAGCGCATCTCTTCGCGGAGCGCGGCGTCAAGGTTCGACAGTGGCTCGTCGAGCAGCAGGATCTCGGGCTCGACCACGAGTGCGCGGGCAAGCGCGGCGCGCTGCTGCTGTCCGCCTGACAGCTCGCCCGGATAGCGGTCTGCGAGATGACCGAGCTTCACCGCGCCCAGCATCTCGCCGACGCGCCTTCCGATGTCGGCTTTGGAAAGGCGGCGGAGGGTGAGGCCGTAGGCGACGTTGTCGGCGACGGTCATATGCGGCCAGAGCGCGTAGCTCTGGAAGATCATCGACATGCCGCGCTGCTCCGGCGGCAGGGCAAAGCCGGTAGCGGAAAGAACCTTCCCGTCGACCCGGATCTCGCCTTCGGTCGGCTCGACGAAGCCGGCGATCAGCCGGAGCGTCGTCGTCTTGCCGCAGCCCGACGGCCCGAGCAGACACACGAGGCGGCCCGGCGGCACCGCGAGGTTGATGCGGTCGACGACTGCGTTGCCGCCGTAATGTTTGCTCAACCCCTTGAGCTCGAGATTGGCCATGTTCAGGCGGCAGTGCTGCGGGAGGAGGCAGGACCAGTCGCGGCCAGCATCCGGTCGCGACCGGAACGCACGTGGTCGCGCATCGCCTGGGCCGCGGCATCGCCGTCGCGGCTGGCGAGCGCGGCGACGATCATACGGTGCTCGTCGTTCGAGACCAGCAGGCCGCCCCCGCGCAACAGGCCACGTCGCCGCAGAAGGTGCATCTCGTTGATCAGCCGGCGATACATCGTCAGCAGCTTCCGGTTCCCTGTCATCTCGACGATGCGGTCATGGAAGCAAAGGTTGAGCGGGAAGTACGTCGCGAAGGACTCAGGCGCGAGCCATCCGTCGAGGTCGTCGACCAAGCGCTTCAGCTCGTCGACCTCGGCGGTGGTGATGCGGGGTGCCAGGATCCGCCCGGCGACTTCGTCGAGGCCGGCGCGAACTGCGTACATCTCCTCGGCCTCGTCGTCGCCGATCTCGCGGACAAAGACGCCTCGGTTCTTCTCCAGGCGCACGAGGCCCGCTTCCTCGAGCGCGCGGAAGGCCTCGCGCACGCTGGAGCGGCCGACACCGAGGCGGTCGGAGATCGCGAATTCCTTGACCTGGGCGCCGGCGTCGAGCTCGCCGGAGAGGATCATCCGGACGATTTCCTCCTGCACCAGGCTGGCCAGTGAGGTCGAGCGGAGGAAGCCGATCGCAGACTGTGCGTTCTCGCCGGTGCCTCGGAACTCGGTCACGCCGCGGCTCCTTTAGCTTCCGGTGAAGGCGGGTTTCCGCTTCTCTAGAAAGGCCTTCCGGCCTTCGACGTAGTCGCTGCTGGCGAAGCACGCCTTGACCATCTCCTCAACCTTCTTGAGGTCGCGCTTGTCCGGGTCCTTGTGGACCTCGTTCAGGCTGGCCTTGATCGTGGAAACCGTCAGCGGCGCATTGCCGGCGATGGTGTTTGCCATGTCCATCACGGTGGTCTCGAGTTCGCCGTCGGCGACGACCTGATGGACCATGCCGCGGGCATAGGCTTCGGCGGCGCTGTACTGCCGGGCGGTGAAGAAGATCTCCTTGGTCACAGGCGTGCCGATCGTCTCGGAATAGCGGCGCAGCCCTGGATAGCCGTAGCCGAGGCCCAGCTTCGCCGCCGGCAGCGCGAAGCGCGAGCCTTCTGTCGCGATGCGGATGTCGCAGCAGATCGCGAGATTGAGGCCGCCGCCGATGCAATGGCCGCGGATCATGGCGATGGTTGGCTTGGGAAACGCATAGATATGGCTGTAGAGCCGCTCGACCAGCGCGTTGTAGCGCTGCACGGCCTCTTCCGACTGGCGCTCGTCGGCAAATTTCGAGATGTCGGCGCCCGACACGAAGGCCTTGCCGCCGGCACCGGTCAGGATGACGACGCGGACCTCCTTGTCGGCGAGGAAGCCGGCGAGGATCTCCTCCGCCTTCGCCCACATCTCGAAGGAGACGGCGTTGTGCTTCTCCGGATTGTTGAAGGTCATGATGCCGACCTTGCCTTCCTTCCGGGCCAGCATCTTGTCGGTCATCGGCGTATCCATCTGAACCTCAGATCGTGTTGGCGGCGCGAAGCCGCGCGATTTCTTCCTTGCCCAGGCCGAGATCGGAGAGAATCTCGTCCGTATGCTGACCGCGCGTCGGAGGTGGAGAGGCCAGCTTGCTCGGCGTCCGCGACAGCTTCACCGGCTGGCCGACCAGCGACAGCGGCTTCGCCGCCCCTTCGACCTTCGCCGCCATGCCGAGGTGCTGAACCTGCGGATCGGCGAAGACCTGTCCGATGTCGTTGATCGGGCCGCAGGGAACGCCGGCAGTGTTCAGCTTGTCGATCCAGTTGGCGGTCGTGTCGGTCTTCAGGACCTTGGCGATCTCGGCGTTGAGCCGGTCGCGGTTCTTCGAGCGCGCCTGCGAGGTGGCGAAGTCGGGGTCGGTGAGGAGCCCATCCAGGCCGGCGCACTTGGCGAAGCGCGACCAGATCGCGCCGCCGGTGGCGGCGAGGTTGATCAGGCCGTCGGACGTCTCGAACACGCCGGTCGGAATGCTGGTCGGATGGTTGTTTCCGGCCTGCTTGGCGACCTCGCCGTTCACGAGATAGCGCGCCGCCTGGAAGTCGAGCATGAAGATCTGCGCCTGCAGCAGCGAGGTCTGCACCCATTGGCCCTCGCCGGACTTTGTGCGCTCCAGCAGCGCCACCATGATGCCGAGCGCGCAGAAGAGGCCGGCAGAGAGATCGGCCAAG